>CAMYJG010000013.1 GCA_947258695.1 uncultured Ectothiorhodospiraceae bacterium
AATGTCGTCATTTTAATCGTGACTAATATAAACCATAAAACAAATAGTGTATTACGAAGTTGCTCAGCAGCAACATTACGCATATATACCGCAACCATTAAGGGGGCGCCGGTCAGTGAAGTCCCTGCAACATAGCCGCCAGTAGCTAACAAAAATCGATCTAGCCACTTATTGTTACTCCTTATATTTAAATTAAGGAACCATATAAAGGCATAAAAAAGCGTAACAGAATAGATGAAAATAATTAGCCAGTTATTTGGCAGGTTGAGCAAGCCTAAAACACCAATAAGCGCAGGGGGGATAATAAAAATACTGGATCTTCTTAAGTACAACCAGTCAACGTTATTTAATCGTGATCGTAGTGTTAACGAAGTAAAAAATAATAAATGCGCACCAATAATCGGTAACCAGTAAACAGGCTGATTATAAATAAACAGCATTAGTGGTAAGCCTAATGCGGCACCTCCAAAACCTAAACCGCTACGTACAAATCCTGTCCAGATAAAAATGAGTGAAATCAGGATGATTTCGATATAAGTAAAATCGATTGAGAAAGGCTGCATTTAATACGATAACTTATTTAAACTGTAATAAGTGCCGCAGTAAAACCGATTAAGCCGCCAAAGACACCACCCCAAACGACTAACCAGCCTAGGTGTTGTTTGATCATCGCCTGAACGATTTCCTTAACGAGTTTTGGGGTCAGCTCTTCTAAGCGCTTTTCTATTATATCTTCTACTTTTTCCCGGATGTCTTCCATTACATCTGGTTGTTCTATTTCATTTCTTAATAATTCAAGAAATGATTCAGTTTGAGTCAAATCAATGAGTGACTGCTTCATATTCTTAATGAAGGGTTCTTTCAACGGCGTCAAGGCATCTTGTCCACCAAACATACCTAACATTCCACCGAAGGAAGACTCCATAATCACCTTAACTAATGAGTCAAATGACGGGCTCAGATCTACTTTTTCAATTACCGGGGTTAAATGTAGATCGGGTTTTACACCCTCGGAAGCACGTAAAAAGCGATCGATGTTCTCTTCACTAAAAAACTGCTCCATCATCAGGCTGCGAATCGCACTTTTGAAATCTTCGAAGCGAGCTGGAATCACGCCAGAGCCATACAAACCGGGAACCTTCTCAAATAACATATGAACAGCAAGCCAGTTAGTAATCGCACCAGACAGGGCAAATAATCCGATGGTTAAAACCAGCTCATTTTTTATGGCTATACCGATAATCACAACTAAAATGGCTAAACTATTAGTAATAAAACTTTTATCCACCGTAAATCCCCTAAATTCTATGAAACCGAATTATCTAATAATCCGGAGATATAGACAAATTTGTTGATTTTTTTGCCCTCTTTATTAGTCACTAAATATTTTCATGATTTTTTAAAAACTGAGCGGTTGTACGGGAAAATTTTGCAGAATTTAGCATAATTTCATGCTATAAATACTATCACTACTGGGTAGTTATGCTTGCAGTTTAGAGTGAAATATGAGGGTGGTATGTCTGAAAATGAGCTTGTTTTAAAGCAGCGCAATGCGCTGGGTTTAGATCTTCAAATTAAACTTATCGATGGTCGTGAATTACAAGTTTCAAGTAAAGGTAATAAGATTGAACAGAGCTATTCAATTGATATACTTTCACTTCAGGATAAAAGTAAAAAATCAATTTATATTGCCTGGAAGTGGTTGATTTCAGCTATTTGCTTTTTTCTATTCATGCTATTACTGTTGAAAGTAATGCCAGGCTACCTTCCAGAAAACAAAAACCTTTATCTGGCTATTATTTTATTCACAGGTGTTATTGGCAGTTTATTATGTTTATTCCAGTTCTGGAAGCATACATCTATCCGGCAAGTTTTTTATTCACGTAACGCACGTGTCCCGCTTATTATATTAAGCGTTGGTAAACCCTCTAAAAAAGATTTTTCTTCATTTGTAGCTGCACTTGAAAAAAGAATTGAAAAATTTCGAAATCATATGGATGTTGCTGAAGATAAACAATTAACAGGCGAAATGAAGATGTTACGACGTCTCAGCGATGATGATATTATTAGCAAGGACGTGTATGAAAAAGCCAAAACTAAATTATTAAGTGGTTTTTCATAGCTGCTTTGCCAATCGCTAATAGAATAAATTTGAAATAAAAACAGCTTGAGATGAAAAAAATAGAATCACTGATATCCGTGATTATGCCAGTACGCAATGCGGGTAG
Organism: uncultured Ectothiorhodospiraceae bacterium; assembly: GCA_947258695.1. Lineage (GTDB taxonomy): Bacteria > Pseudomonadota > Gammaproteobacteria > UBA6429 > Thiohalophilaceae > JAGLTQ01. The sequence continues at coordinate 2,229 of CAMYJG010000013.1, forward strand.
TTATCTTGAAGATGCAGTTGCCAGCATCTTAAATCAGTCTTACTTAAATATAGAGCTTATCCTGGTTGATGATCACTCGGTTGATAATGCGATAGAGCAGTTGCCCGGATACTTGACTAAAGATATTCGTTTGAAGCGGTTTATCTCTGAAGGCCATGGCGTTGTTGCTGCGATGGCAACAGGTTACAGGCAATCACAGGGTATGTACATTGCACGTATGGATGCGGATGATATTGCTTTAGCTGGGCGATTAGAAAAGCAATTTAATTTTTTACAACAATTCCCCGAAATCGATATCGCAGGTGGACAAATCAAGATTATTGCTGAAACTGGCATTGATCAGGGATTTCTATTATATGAACAATGGTTAAATTCATTGTGTTCACCTCATGATATTGAGCGTGAACTTTTTATTGAAAGTCCTATTCCTAACCCCACTGCCTTTTTTAGAAGAGAGTGTTATGAAGCCTTGAACGGGTATCATGATTCAGAGTGGGCTGAAGATTATGATATTTTTTTACGTGCACATGCGGCAGGTTTTAAAATGGGTAAGCCAGAAGGTGTGCTATTACAGTGGCGTGAGCATGACAAACGTTTAACGCATTGTGACAGTCGCTATGAAAACAAGTTATTCATGAAAGCTAAAGCCTATTACCTGGCACATAGCGATTATTTCCTGGAAAATAGAAAAGCTATTATATGGGGCACCGGGCCAACAGGTATTTACTTTCATGATATTCTAACCAGTCATAACATTGAGGTGATATCTTTTATTGATGTTAATCCGCGCCGGGTTGGAGGAATTAAAAGAGGCTTACCTGTCTATCATTTTACGGAAATAAAAGAGTATACTCGGGATAAAGATGCATTAATTGTTGGCGCAGTTGGTGCGCGTGGTGCGCGTAAAAAAATGCGCCAGGCATTGGTTGAAATGGGTAAAGCAGAAGGCATGGATTTTCTGTTTGCTGCCTGATAACAATAAATGACAAAGAAAAAAATTATGGATGAAACCGAATATACTAAATGCATCGAACAACTGACTCAATCAGGTAACTATAAAGTTATTAAACGATTCGAAGCTGTTGAATATTATAATGAAAATTCAGTCGATGATCTTAAGCTTGGTATTTATCTCGATACAGAAACAACCGGGATGGATGCTGATGAAGATGAAATTATTGAATTAGCCATGGTTCCTTTCGAGTTCGATAAAAATGGAAATATTTATCGATTATTACCGGCATATAATGGCTTTCAGGATCCAGGCTTACCCATTCCAGAGTTAATTACTCAAATAACGGGTATTACGGATGACATGGTAAAAGGCCAGTCACTTGATCTGGAACAAATATCTAAGATGTTATCAGAAGCGGTTATTGTGGTTGCTCATAATGCAAGATTTGATCGTCCGTTTGTTGAAAATTTACTTGATGATTTTAGTGATATAGCCTGGGCATGTTCAATTGCGGATATTGAGTGGAATAAGGAAGGTTTTGAAGGCGTGAAGCTTGAGTATTTAGCATATAAGTTTGGCTTCTTTTATGAAGGACATCGAGCCACTATCGATTGTCAGGCAGGTATTGAAATCTTGAGCAGAAAATTTCCCAATAGTGGGGAACAAGTCTTGAATCAATTATTAAAAAATGCTCGCCGTACAGATATTCGCTTATGGGCAGAAGGTGCACCATTTGATCGCAAGGATGTATTAAAGAAAAGAGGCTATCGCTGGTCACCCGGGGAGAATGGTAAACGAAAAGCCTGGTATAAAGATTTAGCAGAAAGTGAACTGGAAGAGGAAATGAAATATCTCAATGATAGTATTTATCCTCGTGCTGTTGGGGTGTTACCAACAGACAAATTTAATGCAAAAATTCGGTATTCGAAACGACTTTAAAAATTCATTAGTCACTAAGTGGAATAGTCTTTAAGACTGACTAAATATAAGGTTATTGATTGCTAACAGTACAAAATACTGAATATAATCGATTTGCGAGACATTATTAAAGAAATACTAGCGCTCGTCGATAAAAGATACATAGGTAATTATACTTAATCAAAATACTGCTTGAGCCAAGAATAATGACGAAAATACTGCTAGTTGAGGATAATGAAGATAATCGTGATATGTTATCTCGACGCTTAGAGCGAAAAGATTTTGTCGTCTCTTTAGCGGTTGATGGAGAGGATGGCGTCACCAAGGCAAAAGATGAAATCCCGGATTTAATTTTAATGGATATGAGTTTACCCGTCATGGATGGCTGGGAAGCAACAAGATGTCTTAAAGCTGAGACAGCAACCGAAAATATTCCCATAATTGCACTAACTGCTCATGCAATGTCCAGCGATCGTGATAAAGCAATTGCTGCAGGTTGTGATGACTATGATACCAAACCTGTCGATTTTCAGCGCTTGCTGGAAAAAATAGCTAAGTTAACCGCTTAGTTATTTTAAAATTTAATCCAGCTGAGTGCTTCGCGATTTATCTACCCGACTTTATTCTTAACGACTATTTTTAGGCTTGCCAACCTAATTCGGCCGCCTTTGCTTGAGCTTGTGCCGGTACATCATTGTCAACAAAATGCTGATGCAACACCTGGACACCAATCATGTGATTGATTACAGCATCCAGTTGTACCTGTGTTGAAACCGGCGTGTCATCAGCTTCATGCAATGCAAACAACGCTTTAACGCCTGCCTTATCGAGAAGGCCAGCCTTATCAACCGCTTCATCTGATAAATATTCATCCGCCAATGCTTTCATCGCCGCCCATTTTTTTGGATCGGTATGAGCCGGTGGCGCCATAAAAGCAAACTTCTCACGCTCATACAATGTTTTGGGAAGTACACCTTTCATCGCTTCACGCAATACGTATTTTTCTGTCTTACCCTTAATACGCATTGTTGGAGGAATTTTGGTAGCAAACTCTGCCAGGTGATGATCCAGAAATGGTGGCCGTGCTTCCATCGAGTTCGCCATATCAACCCGGTCACCACCCCAGGTTAGTATTTGTCCTTCCAGCATAGTTTTAATCCAGACATACTGCGCTTTATCCAGAGGATGACGACCTTCTAACATATCAGCATCGAGTGCATCAGCTATCGCTTTACCCGGTTGGTAGCCACTTAACTGTTCACGCAGTTGTGTATTTAATAAACCTGGAACGTGCTCAGCCGAAGCCAACCATGGTTGTAAACACGACGGGGTAAATCCAACGACATCATTTAATGCCGGGTCACTGACCTCATCTTCTGCAAGCATTGCACCTTTAAATAGCTTATTGGCTTCAGCGAGTAACGCCTCCCATTCGGCGCGTTCAGCAGCTGATAATGTATCCATACCGTGCAGGAACATATCACGTCGAAATGCCGGGTAACCAGCAAACAATTCATCTGATCCTTCACCGGTTACAACGACTTTATAATTCGCTTTATTAACATGGCGGCTCATTAATAACTTGGCAACACCCAGCGTGTTATAAATCGTCCTTTCAGTATGCCAGAGTGTTTCGACAAAGTTATTATAAAGATGGTCTGCCTTGAGTAACATCACATCCTGGTCAGCGCCTACCGACTCAGCCATTTCACGCGCAATCGGTGTTTCATCATAATCACTATCATCAAAACCAATGGTAAAGGCTTTTACTGATGATTGCTGGCTGGCGGCAGACATGCCTAATATTGAACAGGAGTCGATACCTCCAGATAAATAACAGGCAACAGGTACATCAGCTTCAAGACGCAACTGAACCGCCTCGAGTAATTTTTCTTTTACACCATTTACATAATAAGACTCATCATCTTTATCTTGTTGTTGTCTTTCTTCCAGTAATGGAAAATCCATATCCCAGTAGCGCTGTTCACGAATAGAAAACTTGCCATGATTGCGTTCAATAATGACAGCATGTCCCGGTTTAACCTGGTGAATATTTTCAAATGCGGTACTGCCTGGTACGATTGTTTGCATGAGCTGGTGATAAACACCCTGTGCATTAAATTTACGCTCAACATCAGGGTCAGAAAAAATAACTTTAAGTTCTGAACCAAAAACAATTTTGCCATTGGTTTCAGTCCAGTATAACGGTTTAATACCAAAACGATCCCTGACCAGCATTAAGCGATCATGTTTTTTATCAAACAGCGCAAAAGCAAATTCACCACGTAAATGTTCGAGCATATCCTCGAGGCCGTAACGCGGATAAAGATGAAGTATCAGCTCCGAATCACTTTTAGTCGCAAAACGTGCACCATCAAGCGTCAAATTTGCACGCAGTCTTTTGTAGTCGTAAAGTTCTCCGTTTTGTGCAAGCAACAGGTTATTATCTTCTGAAGCAAAAGGTTGTCTCGCCCGGTTTTCATTCAGATCAATAATCGAAAGACGGGCATGACTAAATCCAACACCCTGGTCATCCATGATCTTATAACCAAAACCATCAGGACCACGGTGATACTGGATCGCCGCCATGTTAACTAAAAGCTGTGGATCGATTTTATTACTGGGATTACTGTGAAAAATACCGGCTATGCCACACATAAAAAACTATAAACCTCAAAATTTAAATAAAAAATAATTTCAGAACGTCGAATCGGTAAGCGCTATCGTTCTGAATATCAGAATCGAACCAGGCTGGACATCAATGCCATACGAGCAAAAACAGCACCACGAGCCTGGGCAAAATACCAGTTATGTTCAGTATCATCCAGATCAGTTGACAACTCTTCGCCACGTGCCAGTGGATGAAGCACAATAGATCCTTGTTTCAGAGGAGAAGATTTACTTAGCTTGTACTCAACGCCATGTTCTTCATAGGTGTTACCTACCCAGGCAATCGCGTTGATGTAAGTGATATCAAAGGCAGGTAACTCTTTATTCAGATCATGAGAGACACGTAACTTTAAGCCTTCGGCTTCAAGTTCTTCACGTTGCCCATCATTAAATGATTCAGGTGAATTACTTATAATGACAACTTCATTAATCGCCTGGCTAATACGGGATAAAAATATTAATAAACTACGTACAGTACGCATTCGGCTCGGATTGCCGATAATACCAATGGTGATTTTATTTTCTGTGCTGACTTCGTCCATCATTAATTCAGGCCGCCATTTAAAAATGGCATACATATCTGCTAATGCCTGGGTCGGATGTTCATCGGTACCATTACCAGCATTGATAATGGGTATGCGAAGTACTTCGAGCATTTCATAAATAGCCCTTTCATTTGAGTCGCGTAATACCACCACGTCGCCATAATGGTTCATCATTTCGCCGACATCTTTCAATGATTCACCTTTTGCAATACCGGTGGTTGAAGGATCCGTTATTGAAATAATATCACCACCGAGCCGGTGCCAGACACTTTCAAACGAAAGGCGAGTACGTGTACTTGGCTCATAGAACGCGCTGATAAGAATTTTTCCGGTTAATGGAAACTGGCCAAAGCTTTGTTGAGTTTCAAACTTTGCCGCTAAGCGACAAAGTTGTATAAGTTGCACGCGACTAAATTGCTTGGCAGAAATGACCGAGTGATTAGCCAGCTCTGCTGTTGCAGCAAAATCTTCATCGATTTGATTCATCAATGCTAAAGGCTGATCAATCCCTTCGGTCCAGTTTTCAGCTTCAATCGGTTCTTCGAGTTTTGGGTGTACTTTTTTTACCATAACTGACCCTTTTTCCAGTCCTTAATCCATAAGATAACTAAAACAATTGGTGCGATAATTGTTACCGTTAATGCAATAGTTACCATCACACTGAGGAAACCCGATGACACAATCATAATGCTTTCTCCCCGGTTAATTGATTCGCGTTTTCATTTAATCTTTCCCATTCAAAGTTGTCCGGTATTAACCACATACTGATTAATACGATAGACATAGAGACTACCGCTGAAACCAGTGCCGCTACATAGAAGCCGATACTGAAGAAAGCCCAGATACCACTCAGGGTGCCAAGTAACATGGCGAGAAATGCACCTGTTGAATTGGCTTTTTTCAGATACAGGCCGGCTGCTATTGGCCAGATGGTACTGGCAACAAAGGCGCCAAGGTATTGTAATAAACTACCTAACGTCGCGATGCGTGGTAAACAAATTAGCCAGGTAATAATGCCAAGTAAAACGATAATTATTTTTGCTATACGACGCAGTTGTTCATCACTGGCCTGGGGATTAATATGGCCACGGTAAATATCCTGAAGAATTAAATCACTTGTTGCGGCAAGTAATGAATCAAGACTGGATGCGAGGGAAGAGAAGACAACAATAAACACAATTACCGCACCAGTAAAACCAAGCAACTTGGCCGCTACCATTGGGCCGACCATATCAGCAGCTGGAACATTTAGGCCAAGTGAGGAAACCGATAGCGCAATAAATCCTGCAACAATCGGTATCGGAGCCCAGATAATGCCGGCCAGTAAATATGCTTTGCTGCCTACACCTTCACGGAAGGCAAAGGCACGCGACCACCAGACATTGGAATGAAATATTTCACCTATACCGAACAATAAATTATTAAACAGGAACATAATGGCCGCAGGCATTAAAAGATTAAGTAATTCCGGTTGCTCTGACAAAACATCCTTGTGCATTTTCTCAAAACCAATTTCACTAATTGTCAGAACGGCGAGAATAATAACGCCAACAAGAATAAGAATAGTTTGTATAAAGTCAGTACCAATGACTGCGCGTAATCCACCGAGTAAGGTGTAAGTCACACATATAATAAGAATAACAGTCATGCCGTACTGGTAATCGATTCCAGTCAAAGCATGTATTAACACTCCACCGGCCATACCCATACTAATTAGCCAGCCGACGGCATAACACATGGAAATCAAAAGAAATAAACGCCAGGTCCAGACGCCATAACGCAAGCGAATAAAGTCACCACTGGTATAGCCATGAGGTACCAGGCTGCGGATTCGTTTTACCAGCGGAGCAAATAAAATTAAGCCAATACAACCCAGTGAATATCCCAACATACCCCAGATACCGAGTTGTAATGCAAACTGCGGCGCAACAAGCGTGGTGTTACTGGTTACCCAGGTAGCCATCGCCGTTGCGGTTCCCAATGCCATGCCCACGTTACGACCAGCAAGCATAAAATCATCCAGTTGCTTGGTTTTCCGCCCCCAGAACCAGCCGAGAAAAATCCAGATGGCACTAAAGATTGCCAGGATTATCCAGCCCGTGTTGGCATCAAGAATGGCGGAGTTAACATTATTCATGTCGCTGCATGTTCCTTGATATCATTGACAGCTTGTTCTGTTGTCATGACACGCGCATAACGATCGCGAATGGTTTCAATGGTGGCGTTATGAAGTTGAGGCGTCACCGTGGCGCAGGCATCATTAATCAACGTGGTATAAAAGCCGCGGTCACAGGCATCACGTACCGTGGTGGAAACACATTCATTGGTATAAACACCACATATAAACAAACCGGTAATTCCCATGTTTCTTAAAATATATTCAAGATTGGTCGCGTTAAACACACCACTTGCTGTCTTATTGATGATAAGTTCATCGCCTTTAGGTGCTATTTCAACAAGGAACTCCGACTCTTTTGAGCCAGGTGCTGCATGTAGATTAAGTCGTTTATGACCCGCACTTCGTTCTCTGCCATCCTGGGTCATTGACATAATACGGGTATGTATCACTTCCATATTTAAATCGCGAAACTTATCCTGTAGTTTGCGTACATTAGGTAACACCATATGATCGAGTCGTTTAAAATAATATTCCTGAGCCTCTTTGGGCACACCCGATTTTTCAGCATCGGCAAATACACCAAATCCTGGCGCGGCATCAAGATACTGCAGGTCAATTACCAGTAATGCGGTTTTATGTTTTTCTATAGATTCAACAACACCTGGGGCTTCGGCAATGGATTCGCGATAACTATCTTCTAACGGATCCACATGGAGAAATTCTTTATTATCAATATCAAGGTCGGTCTTTTTCAAATCACTCATAAATGGCCTCCGGCAATTCGATACATCGAGTTAAGTGCCACATTGGCGCCTTTTTCTATATCATCCATATCGGTCCATTCTGCGATCGAATGGCTACGGCCGTCTTTACTCGGCACAAAAATCATACCGGCACGAGTAATATTGGCCATCATCTGTGCATCATGAGCTGCACCACTGGCCATTTGTAAAAAAGGTATCTTCAATGATTTGCATACATTTTCGATAGTCTCAACAATACCGGCATCACTTTTAACCGGCGTTATTTCACTAAGAACACGAAACTCAAACATCAGTTCATGCTTACGGGCAATGGCGGATAACGATTTCCGAAATGCATTGGCAAGATCATCCAGTGTGTCTGGATTGGTATCGCGTGCTTCGAGTGAGAATTCGACCTTACCTGGGATAACATTGGCTGCTCCAGGACTGATTTCCACCCGTCCAATCGTTGCAACACTGCGCGGGCTACCACTTTCATCAATTAGTCGTTGTAACTGGGATGCAAATTCACTTAAGCCCATGAATGCATCTTTACGCATATCCATGGGCGTGGTTCCAGCGTGATTTGCGGCACCTGTTAAGATAACATCCCATTTAAATAAACCGGCAATGGCATCAACATTGCCGATACCAATACTCATATCATCCAGCATGGGCCCCTGTTCAATGTGTAATTCCAGGTAAGCATAAATTGAATCCGGCTGACGCCTGGCATGTAATGCATCCATCGCATCCAGACCGACATTTTTCATTGCCTCTGTAATGGTGACACCATTAAGATCGGTGGCATTAATAATTTTTTCTGGTGTTAACATGCCGGTAATCGCCTGCGAACCCAGCATGCCACCGAAACGACCCTCTTCATCACTAAAAGCCACGGCTTCAAGGGGAAAATCGATTTTAAGATTCTGTTCTTTTATGCAGCGCAAACATTCCAGCGCAACAATCACTCCCAAGGCACCATCAAGGTGACCTGCTGCGGGCACGGTATCCATATGTGATCCCATCATCACTGAGGGACGTTTTTCATCCCACTGATAACGCGCATGTAAGTTGGCTGCACCATCCTGGTAAAATTCAAGACCTGCTTCCTCGGCCTTTTGTTTAAACCACGCCCGAGCTTGCATATCGCCTTCACTGAACGCCATGCGATAAATACCATAATCTTCATTACGTCCGATATCGGCCAGTGTTTCTATATCAGATTGCAATCGTTCGCGGTTAATATTAAGAATATTCATAGAGTCTTTAGTTATTTTCCTTTGTGTTACCTTTTACGATCAAAATGATGATCGAAACGAATACAATCGCACCGGCAATAAAAAATAAAATGGCATTTTTAAGTGGGTGATGCGCAACCGTCACTTTAACCACATCACTTGTATATGATTGGTTATCACGGCTCGTCTTTAAACGATAAAAATATTGTCCATCAGATTTACCGCTCATGACACGAGCGAGGTCCTTACCTTGGTAAATAATATTGAATGTTCTGAAGTCAGGTGTTGTTGATTCTTGTAACTGGAAAACGCTGTCTTTTCCAGACCAGTTTAACTGGTAATAGCCTGCTGTTGATACTTGTGAATCTGTACTGAGTTGAAGTGCAAACGAATACTGAGCTGTCGAGAAAAATAATAGCCCGATACTAAAAAGTAATTTTGTGTGGGGGGGGGGATTTCGAACAAGCAGGAGCGCGCAGCTGCACCCAAAAATAGGAAGGAACAGAAGCCTGCCCCAACGGGCAATCCGGCTTGTTACCTTTAAAATCATCTAAACCCTAAAGTACCGATAACTCCACTACACACAGGAAATAAACTATCATCTAAGTAATTATTACATTAGTGGAGTACAATTTATTTGTTAGTAGTATGCCACAATAGAAATGCAATTTCACATTATCAAGCCGTGAAATGTATCTAAGTTATCATACTAAAGTGCTATTTTAGATGGCGTCCCCGGCAGGAATCGAACCTGCAACCTACGCCTTAGGAGGGCATTGCGCTATCCAGTTGTGCCACGGGGACAATTCAGGCGATATAATATCAGAGTTAGTTATATTATTGATTATAAATTAGATATTTTCTGAACGATAAATAAATTGTTGGATGCTTTTCTCTATAGCAGGATTTTGTTCAAGAATTTCTAATCCTAGTGAAATATTATTGTAGTTGTTTACTATTCGTGAGTTTTTAATTTTTGCAGAGACACTAAATCCGGTTTGTTTAGGTAACTGGATATAAATATCGTTAATCACCTGTTTTGATTGAAATGCTTTTGCGAAAGCATAAGGTAATTGCAGGTTAAGTCCGTTCAAAGATATATTCATTAGCTTACATGTCAGTCTTTTCTCTGAGGACAAAAATATAGTGGTATCTATGTCTTTAACAAAATCGGTACTAAAACGATAGAACTTTCTATTTTGTGGGTAATAGATTTCAGTTGGAAAGGGTGCGCGTAAGCTGCTGTCGGTATCAGTATTCAGCAAAGATAAGCTTGTTGTAAAGCTAACGGGTAATTGTTCATATTTTAATGAGAATTGCGCATTATTTGCTAACGCCATTAATTTGCTATTAAGTGCTGGATTTGGCTCATCCAATAATAGTGTCTTTTTATTATGGTTTACTTCAAGTAGCGATGTTAAGGACTGTGGATAGTTCGAGCCAAAAGATACGGCAATGATTTGTCTGGATTTTTGTATATTTTTTAATAAATTATAGATTTCTATCGGATTCTTAATGTAGGCCGTATTTATGTCTTTCTGGTGAAACATAAATGAATAAATACATTATACATGGGCGAGCGTGTTGGATTGGTATTGGCTGATATTCTCACCAGAAGCGGAATAAGTCAGTTCACCAGCTGGTGTAGCTGCACTAAGGATTTCTATTTGTGTTTGCACGCGGCGACGGTTGCCATAAATTACCATGCCGTTTATTTGATTTTGCTTTTGTGCTTGTTCAGATAAAGTTTTAATTTCTGACCAGATTGAAATGAGTTTGTTGTTTGATAACCATTGAGTTGGTTCGTTTGGATTGAATGATTGTGTGGTCAGGTGTTGAACACGTTGCTGCTCATTTTTTTCGAGTTGCTCAGTTAATGAGATTTTTTTCAGGGTAATACTTTCCAGCTCTTCAATATCATTTTTTTTGAATACAGAACTTTCATGTTTTAGCAGCTCAACCAATAGCTGCATTTTTTCTTTGGTAGAAATTAAGATTGTTTCAAGTAAAAGAGTATGGGGAGCATGTTGCATAATTATTTATTCATAAAATCTTCAAAAGCCAGCATTTTATCTGCTATGCGATCATTATCTACGGTGTAGTCACCACTTGAAATTGCACTTTGAACTTCAGCAACACGTGCATTGTCAATCGATGATGAGCTGCTTAACTGCTGTTCAATGTCTTTTAAACGAGAAGCCGTATCGGTTAAGGTAACACGATCACCCATTGAGCTGGCATTCGAGCTACTATTTTCCTCTTTGGCTTCATTTCTGTTTTTAACGGAGCTAGTCTGATTTGAATTCAGATGAGCCCGGTTTGAATTAATATTTGTAATATCATTCATCGCTTAACTCCTACCATACATAGTCTTTCATAACTGTTAGCGTCTGTTTTCTAGAAAACTTTAGTGCTATCTTTAATAGTATATAAATATCAATAACTTATCTATTAATTTGCTAATAATTCACCCTAACTACACCGGCCGAAACGACCTGGGCATAGAGGAGTTTTTTACTATTTAAATTGGATACTTTTATCGTTTGGCCCTTGAAGCCGTCCATCAGGGCTTTTCCTTTAACTCTGAGGTTTAGCCCACCACTTTGGGCAACAATGGTAATGTGCTGACCACGCAGGACTAACTTTTGTGCTTTTACGACAGCAGGAGTCAAAATCTGCCCGGTTTTAATATTGCGTTTGGCTTCCATGTTCTGGAGTAAGCTCGCGGATGCATAATACCCATGATTTAGTTGTGAATAACGGCGTAAAACGAACTCAAGATTCACTTCCTCGAATGCCGTTCCTCTTGGAATAGGGTGGCGAGCAATGAGTGCATTGACTTCGCCATCGACATGGGCGGCGACATGAATTTTCCATTGTTGAGGTGAATCACAGCTTACCGCCAGGCTGGTGTTACCGAGTAGCTTTGTGCCTGGTGCCATCGATACTTGTAATGCTTTGCCACATTTGGGCAGAACTAACTGGTTGTTCAAAGAGGTTAAAGTGACCTGCAAGTTTTTTAATGGCACATTCTGGCCTTTTATGAACTGTTTTACCGCGTTAGCGATGGCAGAATGGCTTTGTAGCGAACTGGCGTGAACCAGTGCGTGGCAAGAAAACGTCAAAAAAGAGACAATTACTGCCGTATTTAGCCATGTTTGCTGTTTATTCATCTCTTATTCCAGTTAATTCGTCATTTATTCGTTCAAACCCATTATTTTCAGGGGTTAAACTCTTCTAATAGTCTTAAATGCAATGTATATGCCAGAAATACTATATTAGAACTGTCAAAAATTAGATTTAAGTAACTTCAGCATTGAGCCGATAATAAGAAAGTAATTTTGAGAGGAGTGATTCCTGTGGCTGGTGTTTTAGATCAAGTCGATCAACGTACAAATTTAGTAGGCGAGAATCGACTGGAAATTCTCATGTTCCGTTTAAATGGACGGCAAGTGTTTGGTATTAATGTTTTTAAAGTTCAGGAAGTTTTATCCTGTCCAGCATTAACTAAAATTCCACAAGCTCATTCAGCAACTCGCGGCCTGGCAACCCTTCGAAAAATCACGATACCTGTGATTGATCTGGCTGCGGCAATAGGGCAGCGTCCACTTGAAGCCAGTCCAGATAATTTATTGATTATTACAGAATACAACGGGACTGTTCAGGCATTTTTAGTAAAAGCGGTAGAACGTATTATCAATTTGAACTGGCAGGATATTAAAGCACCACCAAAAGGTGTTGGTAATAATAATTACCTGACAGCAGTAACGGAAGTAGATAATAAGCTGGTTGAAATTATTGATGTCGAAAAAATTCTGGCTGAAATTGTGGGTGCAGATATGCATCTTGAGAATGCAGAACCTTTACTCGATAAAGATGGCAATACAATGAAGTTTTTAATTGCTGATGATTCATTAGTGGCTCGCAACCAGGTACACCGAACGCTCACACAAATTGGTATCGACAGTATTGTTACCACAACGGGTAAAGAAGCCTTTGATGTATTGACTGATATGGTAAGTGAAGGCATTGATGTAGAAAAAGAAATTAGCCTTATTATATCCGATATTGAAATGCCTGAAATGGATGGTTATACCTTAACATCTGCTATCAGAGCAAATGATCGTATGAAAAATCTAAATATCATGTTGCATTCGTCTTTAAGTGGAGGCTTTAATGATAGTATGACTGAAAAAGTGGGGGCGGATAAATTTATACCAAAATTTAAAGCCGAAGAGCTAGTTACAGAAGTTAAGTCATTACTGTCTGAAAAAGGCGTGACTTAAATTAATAATGAATAAATAAGAATTAAGGTATCAAGTGGATCAATCTCCAATAGCAGTCAATGAATACGATACTTTCAGGCGATACCTGGAAGATGCCTGTGGTATTGTTTTGGGTGAAAATAAACACTACCTTGTGACCAGTCGTTTAAAACGGGTCACTGAAGAATTTTCTTTTCCATCCCTTTCTGAAATGATGGCAACCCTGGTTAAAGGCAATGACCGCAATCTGCGGGAGAAAGTGATAGATGCTATGACCACCAATGAAACCATGTGGTTTCGTGATATCTATCCTTTTGAGATTCTTACCAAGGAACTGTTGCCTGAGTTAGCAAAAAATAAAAGCCCGATTAGAATATGGTCCGCTGCCAGCTCTACAGGACAGGAAGCGTATTCTATTAGTATGGCGATTAGTGAATTTCAACAGTCTAACCCGGGAAAATTGTCATCCAATGTTGAGATCGTTGGCACTGATATTTCACAAACCGTGGTTAATAAAGCTAAACAGGGCCATTATGATGAGTTGAGTGTAGTACGTGGCTTGGAACAACAACGACGCGATAAATTTTTTACTCACAAAGATGATGGCTGGGTGGTAAACCCCGATATCAGGAAACGGACTCGCTTTACGGAATTAAATTTATTAAATAATTATTCTTTATTGGGGCAGTTCGATATTATATTTTGTCGTAATGTTTTAATTTATTTTTCTTCGGAAATGAAAAAAGATATTCTTGAACGCATGGCAAAAATATTAAAACCTGGTGGAACCCTGATTCTTGGTGGCTCTGAATCACCAACTGGGTATACAAAAGCTTTTGGTATGAAACGTTATCCTGATGGCGTTGTTTACCGCTTAAATGAATAATTCTAGGTTTATAAATTCAATATAATTTTCCCCGCTTTCAGAGCATATGGATAGGGCTCTGCAAATGCTTTACCTCTTTACTATTTAATGGAAATCACTTTTAAGTCTGGCAATATTCTTGCCGGCAAGGCTTGTTTTTGCCGCTCTACCAAGCCATATCATTTCCTTAACTCATTGATATTACTCACTTAAGTTGTTTGGCACGGCTGTTGCAATTAATTCTGTAGACAATCGAGGAATTAATAATGGCAATTAGTATAGACAAAGCTTTTGGTATTCATGAGAACGCGATGCACTTGCAGGCTCGACGTGCACAGTTACTTTCTCAAAACCTTGCGAATTCTGATACCCCAAATTACAAAGCTAAGGATATTGATTTTAAATCTGCGCTTAAATCAGTAGCTAATGGTACAACTGGTGTCGCTTTAACCGCAACACAAAGCGGTCATATTCAGCCCAAAGGATTTTTAATGGGGCTAGCAGGAACAGAACAACTTTATCGTCAACCCATGCAGCCATCTCTGGATGGGAATACGGTTGAACCGCATGTAGAAATGGCTGAGTTTACTGACAACTCGATGCGTTACCTTATGACATTAAGATTTATGTCAGGAAAAATCAATGGCATGTTATCTGCGATTCGAGGTGAATAAGAATGTCTTTATTTAATATTTTTGATGTATCTGGTTCTGCTTTAAATGCACAAACCCTGCGTTTAAATACCACATCCAGTAACCTGGCAAATGCAAATAGTGCAAGTAGTAGTAGCGATCAAATTTATCGTGCCCGTCAACCTGTATTTGCCACCATGTTAAGTAATGAATTTGAAGCTGAGGATGGCAGTGTAGGTGTTCAGGTCTTGGGTATTGTTGAAAAACAAGATCCGGCGCGTGCTGAATATAACCCGGGTCATCCATTAGCCGATGAAGAAGGCTATGTTTATATGCCAAATGTCAATGTGATTGAAGAAATGGCGAATATGATTTCGGCTTCCCGTTCTTATCAAACAAATGTTGAAGTTATGAATACCGCAAAACAAATGTTAATGCGTACGATATCGTTGGGTCAGTAAGTAAAGTATAGATTTTAACCAGGAGTATTAAGATGGACAGTATTAATAAACCTAACATACAGGCACTGGAAAACCTCGGTTTAGCAAAACCAAAAGAGGCGATGAAAGAGCAAAAGCTGGGTCAGGAAGATTTTATAAAATTAATGACGACACAAATGAATCATCAGGATCCAATGAAACCGATGGAGAATGGTGAATTCTTAAGTGAAATGGCGCAATTCAGTACGGTGTCAGGTTTAAAAGAGATTAAAGATTCGTTTAATAGCTTAGCCAGCTCGTTGAAATCAAGCCAGGCGTTACAGGCTTCAAGTATGGTCGGTCGTAATGTATTGGTGCCGGGTTCAATGAGTACTTTCTCAGAAGGTACAGAAATGAAGGGCGCGGTTGAATTAGATAAAAGTGTTTCTGATTTAAAAGTCAGCATTATTGATGATAAAGGTGCATTGGTTAAAGAAATCCAGTTGGGAAATAAAATGGCAGGTGTCGCGCATTTCTCATGGGATGGAATGTTGAATGCGGATCAGAAAGCAATGTCAGGTAATTACTCAATTCGGGCTGTAGCTACGGTTGATGGGAAATCTGAATCATTAAAAACATTAATTACTGACACAGTACAAAGTGTTTCATTAGGTCAGGGCGGTCAGGGTGTGTCATTAACTTTGGCTAATGCAGGTTCAGCTGGTTTAGCTGATGTTAAAGAAATTCTATAGTAACAGAGATTGATATAAGAGGAGATTCATCATGCCATTTCGTTCAGCACTCAGTGGTATTAATGCAGCAGCACAAGAGTTACGTATTATTGGTAACAATGTATCTAATGCCGGTACCACAGGTTTTAAACAATCGCGGGCAAATTTTTCAGATGTGTATGCTGCATCAAGCTCGGGTGGTACCGCTAACTCAATTGGTGCCGGGGTTCGCCTGTCTTCAGTTGATCAGTTGTTTACCCAGGGTAATATTGGTTTTACTGATAGTAAGCTGGATATGGCCATTAATGGTGGTGGCTTCTTCATTCTTGAAGATAATGGTTCCAGAGTATATTCACGTTCAGGGCAATTCCAGGCTGATCGTGATGGATTTATTGTCAACTCAAACGATCAAAAAATGATTGTTAATGTGGCAGATGAAAATGGTTCGATTACCGGTGCAGCGGGTCCTTTGCAATTAGATTCATCGAACATTCCGCCAAGTTCAACCACATTAGTTGAAGCGTCGGTTAATCTTGATAGTGGTAAAGAGCCACCTACCACATATCCATTTGACCCGGAAAGACCATCATCGTTTACGCATTCAACATCGTTAACCATATATGATTCATTAGGTACACCGCATTTACAAAGTTTGTATTATGTTAAATCGCCAAATGCAAACGAATGGGAAATGCATACCTTTGTCGACGGCAAACATTTAAAAGGACCCGTTGATCCAGCTACAGGTCTTTATAACCCTGACAAGATTACGTTTGATGGTGCTGGTGCATTAGCTACCATCAATGGGGTTGCTGTTCCGCCAGGAAAAATTTCTTATGCACCATTTGACACTGGCTCAGGTGCCGATCCAATGGAAATTACCATGGATCTACAGGGTGCGATCCCCATCACCCAGTTTGGTGGTGCATTCACAGTTAATGGTATTAAACAAAATGGTTATACCTCAGGGCGTTTAACCGGTATTGATATTGATGATACCGGTATTGTTCGTGCACGTTTTACCAATGGGCAAAACAGAACATTAGGCCAGGTCACATTAGCCAACTTCTCCAATCCTAATGGTATGCGTCAGTTGGGTGATTCTAACTGGGCAGAAAGTTTTGACTCTGGTCCGGCATTAATCGGTACACCTGGTTCGGGTAGTTTAGGTTTGATTCAATCAGGTGCACTGGAAGGTTCCAATGTTGATCTTACCGGACAACTGGTCAACATGATTACCGCGCAAAGAAATTTTCAGGCAAATGCTCAGGTAATCTCGACAGCAGATACCGTGACACAAACGGTTATTAATATTCGTTAAGTCTAAATAGAAATCAAAGCAGGATAAGAATATGGATCGTATGTTGTACGTCGCTATGTCAGGTGCCAAACAAAATATGTTGGCACAAGCAGTTAACTCTAACAATCTGGCAAATATAGCAACCACCGGTTTCCGTGCTGACTTAGCGGCTGCGAGGAGCATGCCATTATATGGCGGCCCAGGACATCCAACCCGGGTTTATTCGATGACTGAAAATCCGGGTATAGATTTTAAGCAAGGTGCAATGAGTACGACAGGTCGGGATCTTGATATTGCTGTTGCAGGCAAAGGCTTTATTTCTGTTGAGGCTGCTGACGGAAGCGAAGCCTATACTCGAGCCGGTGACTTAACCACCGATAATGCAGGCGTCTTGCAAACAGGTGCCGGATATAAAGTATTAGGTGGAGGTGGACCCATTACCATTCCAGAAGCGGCAAAAG
This sequence comes from uncultured Ectothiorhodospiraceae bacterium, assembly GCA_947258695.1. Taxonomy (GTDB): domain Bacteria; phylum Pseudomonadota; class Gammaproteobacteria; order UBA6429; family Thiohalophilaceae; genus JAGLTQ01. Next base: position 20,093 of record CAMYJG010000013.1, read on the forward strand.
TCGATATTGGAAAAGACGGAACAATAAGCATTACGCAAGTTGGTGCGGCAGGTGGCGGATCAACAGTTATTGACAGATTAAAGTTGGTAAATCCTGACGTAAAAGAATTAAAACGTAATGAGAACGGGTTGTTTGTTTTAAAAAATGGCCAGGCTGCAGATGCTGATGACGAGGTCTCTGTTATTTCAGGAACCATTGAAACAAGTAATGTGAATGCCGCTTCCGCATTGGTCAACATGATTGAATTAGCACGACAATTTGAGATGCAGATTAAAATGTTGAAAACAGCGGAAGAGAACAATGCCCAGGCTACACAAATGTTAAAGCTGGGATAAATTTTAACTTGGCATATTAAATGCATTTTTATCGATGTAATGAAAATTAAGTTCTGGAGATTTTAAAATGAGTCAGGCACTTTGGATTGCAAAAACAGGATTAGAAGGACAACAGAACAGGTTATCTGTTGTCAGTAATAACCTGGCTAATGTAAATACCACAGGTTATAAGCGAGCACGCGCTGTTTTTGAAGATCTGTTATATCAAAATCTTCGCCAGGCAGGTGGTCAAAGTAGCCAGGAGACTGAACTTCCAACTGGCTTAAGTCTGGGTACCGGTGTTCGTACCGTTGCTACACAAAAACTGCATACACAAGGCAATTTAATTCAAACAAATAATACTTTTGATGCGGCTATTCAAGGAAAAGGTTTTTTTCAAATATTAAAACCAAATGGTGATATTGCCTATACACGAAATGGTGAGTTCCAGGTTAACTCAACCGGACAACTGGTTAACTCGGCGGGCTACCGAGTACAACCTGATATCATTATTCCAGAAAACTCGCTGAGTATAACAATTGGTTCTGATGGGGTTGTTTCTGTTACTCAACCCGGTAATCCTGCGCCGGCACAAGTTGGTGTAATCCAAGTTGCTGATTTCGTAAATCCGGCCGGTCTGCAGTCAATTGGTGGCAATTTATATGTTGAAACCGGTGCCAGTGGTGCACCTGTAGTAGGTAGCCCGGATACGAATAACCTGGGTTCATTAATACAAGGCTCAATTGAAAGTTCAAATGTCAATGTGGTAGAAGAGCTGGTGAATATGATTGAAACACAACGAGCCTATGAAATGAATTCTAAAGCAATATCAACGGCTGATCAGATGTTGCAATATGTTAATAACAATCTTTAATAAAGGCAATTAAGCTTAAATGAAAAATACATATTATAAATTCGTTGTTATTCTGTTTGCCTTTTCATTTGTATTAACAGGTTGTTTAAAGCCGCTCAGTGTAAAAAAAACGCCAACTAATTTCAAGCCAAAAAAACAACAGGCTTTGAATATAAGATATAAAGATAATGGTGCTATCTATCAACAGGGTATGCGAGTTGGCTTATTTGAAGATACAACCGCAAGATACATAGGTGATGTATTAACCATTATTTTGACAGAGAATACTAATGCAAGCGCTACTTCAAACACGAACAGTTCTAAAGATAATAAAGTTGAATTACCAGGACCTACTTTAGCCGGCTCAAAAGTAACTAAGAAAGGCGTGGAAATCCTGACCAATAAATTTAATGGCGAAAGAGAGTTTAGTGGCCAGGGCACCAGTGCAATGAATAGTAGTTTTAACGGCAAAATATCTGTCACCGTAGCCGAGGTACTACCTAATAATAACCTGGTAGTACGCGGTGAAAAAATGATGATGCTAAATCAATCAGATGAATATGTGAGATTTATCGGCATTGTTCGTCCTAAAGATATTGAGCAGGATAATACAATTGAATCTACCCGTGTTGCCAATGTACATGTTGCTTATGGGGGCAAGGGTGCTCTTTCTTCAGCGAATAAAATGGGACCATTGGGTCGTTTCTTTCAAAGCCAGGCATGGCCATATTAAACAGTCTGTGTAACGGTTATAACAGGAGCTAACAATGTTATCTGGAAAAGATTTAAGTTTTACTGTTTTTGCGGGCATTCTTTTATTACTGAGTATCAGTTCAGGATCAGCCAATGCAGAAAGAGTAAAAGATTTATCAAGAGTTGAAGGTGTACGCAGTAACCAATTGATAGGTTATGGTTTGGTTGTTGGCTTAAATGGAACTGGTGATGGTTCAGGTGAAGTTACTACACAAAGTTTAAGAAGTATGATGTCACGACTCGGCGTAACTATACCGCCGGGTGTTACGATGCAGGCTAAAAATGTCGCCGCGGTGGCAATACATGCTGAACTCCCTGCGTTTTCAAAAGTGGGGATGAAGATTGATATTACTTTATCGTCAGTCGGTAGCGCAAAAAGTTTGCGTGGTGGTAGTTTGTTAATGACACCACTAAAAGGGGCTGATAATAAAATTTATGCACTTGCCCAGGGTAACGTGGTGGTAAGCGGTTTTGGCGCTGAAGGTAACGATGGCTCACGTATCACGGTTAATGTTCCCAGTGTGGGGCGAATTCCAAATGGCGCAGTGGTTGAACGAAGTATCGATACGCCCTTTGGCTTGAACCGCGAGGTTGTTTTAAACCTTAATCAACCTGATTTTACGACTGCTAATCGTTTGGTTAAGGTTATCAATAATACCGTTGGACCAGGAACATCATACGCAAGAGATGCGGCATCTATAGTGGTGAGTGCACCTGAAGATACATCACAACGTGTTGCATTTATATCCTTACTGGAAAATTTAACACTTAAACCTGCAGAGTCTTCTGCGCGAGTGATTATTAACTCTAGAACAGGCACCGTTGTTATTGGCAAACATGTACAGGTGCTACCTGCCGCAATTTCTCATGGTAATTTAATTGTGACGATTACTCAAACACCCCAGGTTAGTCAGCCGGCACCACTTTCACAAGGACAAACAGTAGTGGTACCTGGTTCAGAACTTCAGCTTAAACAGGAAAATAATCGCATGTTTAAGTTTAACCCGGGAATATCGTTAGATCAGATTGTCGAAGCAGTCAATAAAGTCGGTGCAGCACCGGGAGATTTAGTGGCAATTCTTGAAGCACTCAAAGAAGCGGGTGCATTGCATGCGGAACTGATCGTTATATAAAACAAGTTTTCTATAAGGTAATGAGCGCAAAGAAATATTTGAACTCTAATAATATGTAAGACATAGTTGTAAATAGTTACAGGCCAGAACCTTGATATAGAGATTTATCGTTACGTTTTCCCTGTGACTATGTCTTAGTGCCTTCTGTACTATAGAACTGCTAGGCGTTTCGTTCAGTTTTACTCTAACTTACTCCGTAAATTCTGGCATCGTTAAAGTCTTTTAACTTCCATATAACCACAATCTAAAACTGGCACGGTTTCTGCAACTTACTAGTTGAATAACTGAGGCAGAAATATGCAAAGTTCAGCGCTTAACCAAAATTACACAGACTTTAGCGGATTAAATGAAATGCGTGCCCAGGCTCGGGTTGATCCACAGGCCTCGTTAAAACAGGTTGCCAAACAATTTGAGGGTATTTTCATTCAAATGATGCTCAAAAGTATGCGAGATGCCAGCATGGGTGATGCCATTTTTGATAGTGACCAGTCTGAGTTGTACCGAGATATGTTTGATAAGCAAGTAGCACTGAACATGGCAAATAGTAAGGGAATTGGTATTGCCGAATCGCTGGTAAGACAACTTGGTAAGAATACAGAAGACAACAACAAGCCAGAGACATTTATGATTAAGCCTGCTGTGCACAATGAGACACTGATAAACGGCAAAATGTTGCCGCTTTCCATGCGCCGTTTAAATATTGTTGATAACACCTCAGTACCCGGTCTTTCCAAAAACGAGTTACCTGCGCTTAAACCGGTACAGGATAAAACTGAATTTAAATCACCTGAGGAATTTACTAATCATATTATGCCTTATGCACAAAAAGCAGCTAAAGAACTGGGCGTATCACCACTGGTTCTGGTTGCTCAAGCTGCTTTAGAAACTGGCTGGGGCAAAGCAGTGACTCGCCATCAAGATGGATCTAGTAGTTTTAATTTATTCAATATTAAAGCAGATAAGCGTTGGGATGGCGAACATATTATTAAATCAACTCTGGAGTATGACAATGGTTTGGCAAAATATGAGAAAGCTTCTTTTCGAGCCTATGATTCTTATGCTGATAGCTTTAATGATTATGTTGATTTTCTTCGGACGAATACTCGTTATGGCGATGCATTACGTAATCAATCGAGTCAAGGTAACGATCAATTATTTATCCAGGATTTACACAAAGCGGGATACGCAACCGATCCAGATTACGCGGATAAAGTCATAGATATTTTAAATCGTGAATCAATGCAAGTTCATGCAGCGGCTTCTCATGGTTTAAATGCAGGCGAGTATCATGGCAACGTCTGATGTCTTATCAATAGGCCTGTCAGGCGCATTATCGTCTGAACGAGCGTTAGCGACTGCAGGGCATAATATTGCGAATGCACAAACGGAAGGTTTTTCACGTCAACGTGTCGAAGTAGATACTCGCCCTCCTCAATTATCGGGTGTGGGTGCTATCGGTACTGGTGTTCAGATTAATAATATAAAACGCATCCATGATGATTTCGTTACCTCAGAAATGCGTAGTAATGCTTCTACTGCGAATGGTTTAGAAACTAATTATGAATTTACCAGTCAAATTGACAATATGTTGGCTGATCCAAATGCGGGACTTGCACCAACGTTACATCAATTCTTTAGTGCAATTAATGGAGTGTCGAATGCACCCTCTTCGCAATCAGCAAGACAGGTATTAATTGGTGAAGCAAAATCGCTAGGGGAGCGCTTAAGCTATTTAGATGACCGGTTTGACAGTCTGCGTAAAGGGGCAAATGAAACATTAAAAAGTCATATTAATGATGTAAATCATCTCGCAAAAGGTATTGCGGATGTTAACTGGAAAATTGTCTTAGCAAAGGGTATTACTCAAGGCGAACCGAATGATTTAATTGATCAGCGTGACCGGTTATTACATCAATTGTCGGAGAAAGTCGTAACAAGTCATAACGAACAAGAAGATGGTTCGATAAATGTTTTTATTGGAAATGGTCAAACGTTAGTTTTGGGTAAGCGATCGTCAGAACTTGCTTTGAAATCTAATATTCATGACCCATCGCAGCTGGAAGTTGTTTATAAAACCCAGGGTGGTGGAGATTCTGTTGTAACGAAATATTTGAAAGGTGGTTCAATTGGAGGCTTACTGGATTTTCGTGAAAACATGTTAAGTACTTCGCAAAATGAATTGGGGCGTATTGCACTTGGTATATCGAAAACATTTAACGAGCAACATCATAAAGGTATGACATTGGATAATGAGTTGGGTGGTGATTTTTTTAAAGCAATTGATCAATCATCGCCCTTAACATTATCGAGTTCTTTGAATAGTGGTGATTATGAACTGAAGACGACTATAACAAATGTTGATAATTTAACGTTGAGTGATTATACATTAAACTATAATGCCGGGACGTATACTTTAATTAGAGAGCAAGATGAAGAAATTATAGGTAAATTTAGTTCATTACCTCAATCTATTCAAAGCGAAGGCTTTACAGTTGAGATAGAGCGCGGAACAAAGATAGAAAACGGGGATAGTTTTTTAATTCGTCCAACCCGAGCAGCAGCAAGCGAATTTTCTGTAGATATTGAACGTACAAACGATATTGCAGCAGCTTCGCCAGTTCGTGTTCGAACTTCAGTTCATAATATGGGGGATGTTAAAGCAACATTACAAAGTGTAGCCGATATCAATACACCAAGTTTTACGGCTATGAAAGGGATGTTATCTCCTTCAATAACGGTTCGTTTTCTTGATGAAAATCACATTGAACTACTAGATGACAAAGGCAAAGTTATTCAATCACAACAACTAAATGAACAAAATAAAGCTATTCCTGCAACGCCTGCTATACCGGGTGAACGTGGTTCGCCTGCCACACCGGCAATCCCTGCTACACCCGCAACTGGGAAAGGAAGCCATAAAGCAGATGATGATACTAGTTTAGAAGTGAAGCCGATAGAAAAAGGTATTCTTTATGACCCGGATAAAGGTATTAATTTATTCCCTACACCAACTGGAATGAATACGGGATATAACGTGCAATTATCGGGTAAAGCTAAAGCTGGAGATACCTTTGTTATTGAATTTAATACTGATGCGTCTGGAGATAATGTTAATGCACTTGAGCTTGGTGAGTTGCAGAGTAAAGCAACATTAGCGAATGGAACTTCAAATTATACTGAAGTTTATAGCCAGTTAGTGAGTCGTGTAGGTAGTAAAACACATGAACTTGATGTTAATCGTGAGGCACAGAATATTTTATATAGTCAGGCAAAAGCACAACGGGAAGCGGTATCAGGTGTAAACCTGGATGAAGAAGCGGCGAACCTGGTTAAATTTCAACAAGCATATCAGGCAAACGCGAAAGTTATTAGTACAGCACATGAAATGTTTAATACACTTATTGGTGTTTTGAAGAGATAATAATGCGAGTTTCAACTAATCAAATGCAACAAGGGGCGATTGATTCTATGCTGAAACAGCATACTAAGTTAGCTCGCACCCAACAACAGGTAGCAACCGGGCAAAAAATTTTTAAGCCTTCGGAGGATCCTGTAGCAGCATCTCGAGTTGTAAATCTGAAGGATACACTTGCATCTATTGATCAACATCAAGCAAATGTCGATGCCGCGCGGGCACGCATTACCTTCACTGAAGGTATGCTCGGAAATGTAGTGGAAGGACTGCACCGCGTGCGAGAATTAACGGTTCAGGCAAATAACGATTCGCAAAATGACAGTACACGATCTTTTATTGCGGCTGAGATTGAACAGATTCAGGATGAAATATTAAGTATCGCAAATAGCACCGATAGTAATAATGAATATGTATTTTCAGGATCATTGAGCGCCTTTAAACCTTTTGTTCGTAATGAGGCGGGTGACTTTGAATATAAAGGTGATGAAAGTCATCGTGAAATTCAAATTAGTAGCACTCGTCGAATTACTGTTGATGATCCGGGTTCAGATGTTTTTCTTGAAATAAAAAATGGTAATGGTGTTTTTAGTACCTTCGATGGCATGAAAAATAAAGGTAGTGGAATAATTGAGCCTGGATATGCATCAGGTGATTATGTATCTGATACTTATGCCATTATTTTTAATAAAACGATTTCTACTCCTGACGGCGAATCAAAATTTGGAGAGGTGCCGCTTTCTTACAACGTTGTTAATTCTAAAGGCGTCGTGCTTGCAGCAGGAATACCTTTTGAGTCAGAAAAGGAAATTGTCTTTAATGGTGTACATACTTCAATCAAGGGACAACCCGAGGTGGGTGATTACTTTGTCGTTCGTCCCAGTCAACACCAGGATCTGTTTACGACATTACAAAAATTGATTAATGCACTTCAAGCAAAAAATCCTGAAGCCGATGACAAAATCAGTTTTCATAATGCGATCAACCGATCATTAACTGATCTGACTCAGTCACTTGACAATATTTTAGAGATTGAAGGAAATATAGGTGCACGATTAAATACTCTTGATAGACAAGAAACAATTAATGATACGTATCGTCTTCATGTTCGAGAGATCCTTTCAAATGTTGAGGATCTGGATTATGCCGAAGCTGTGAGTCGTTTAAATCTTGAATTGACCGGGCTTGAGGCTTCACAAAAAGCGTTTACTCGCGTTCAGGATATTTCTTTGTTTAATTTCCTATGAGTTAATGTTTCAACATAACCATGAGCAGCGCTGGGCTAACTGGTAATAAATTTTAACTTTATACCTTAATTCCCCTGTTAATTTTCTGTGTTATTGAGGCCTTTTTTCTTATTATCTTTCATTAATTTTTACCGATATATTTATTTCTAATAAAATCAAATACTTAGGTGATGCTTAAGTGGCCATGATTCTTACTTTTTTCTCTATTTCACCCTAAAGGAAAAAAATAGCCGGACGCTAGTGTTGTTGGGAGCGGTGAATATATTGATTAAATGTATATCCGCTAGTAGATAAATGTCTTTTGAATTATGCATAGCTTTTAGTGCAGATAAATAGTTCAGAGGGTTAATAGTTAAGGAGAGTGCGTCATGCCTCAAATCATTAACAGTAATATCATGTCGCTGAATTCACAGCGTAACTTGAATTCATCCCAGGACGCCTTGCAAACATCATTGCAACGTTTGTCATCTGGTTTACGTATTAATAGTGCTAAGGATGACGCAGCGGGTTTAGCGATTTCAGAGCGATTTACTTCACAGATTCGTGGTTTGAATCAAGCGGTACGAAATGCCAATGATGGTATTTCTCTGTCACAAACAGCTGAAGGTGCGTTATCTGAATCAGGTAATATCTTGCAACGTATTCGTGAACTGGCAGTACAGTCTGCGAATGCCACTAACTCAGCATCCGATCGTCAAGCGCTTCAATCTGAAGTAGGTCAATTAGTATCAGAATTGGATCGTATTGCATCATCAACTGAATTTAATGGTCAGAAGTTACTCGATGGTACTTTTGGTACTGCTATTTATCAGGTGGGTGCCAATGCTAACCAGACTATTCAGGCAACAACCGCTAATTTCCGCACCAGTAACTTTGGTAACTATCGTATTGAAGGTGCCGATACGTCAGCCGGTGCTGCTTCACGTCTTGGTGGTGAAACATTAAATATATCAGGTTCTTTAGGTGCCCAATCGCTTACGATTGAAGCAGGTACTAGTGCACGTGATGTTGCCGATCTTGTAACTTCAAAAAGTAATAATACGGGTGTAAAAGCCTTTGCTTTAACTGAGACAACGGCAACATTTAGTGATGCTGGTGCTTATGTTGTTAATGTTCAGTCAGATAATGCTGCACCACAACAAATTGCCTTCACGATTAGTGATACAAATGGTAATGATGGCTTGGTTGGCGCAATCACCGCGTTCAACGACGTAGCATCAAAGACAGGCGTCACTGCACGTATTAATGATGATGCGAGCGGCATTATTTTAAGTAATGCAACCGGTAATAACATTACAGTGTCCGAAGTGGCGGGTAATACAAATACTGGTAATTTGAATATCGCTGGCTCAGTAATACGTTCAGGTGCACAGTCAGCTGAAGCAGGTCCTGATTCACCATTAAGCGGAACTGTCGTAACCGGTCAGGTGACATTTGATTCTGATAAGTCATTTAGTGTTTCTGGTGATGCTGGTGAAACGGTAACAAATACGACTGAAGCATCAATGATCAATTCAGTTGCAAATATGGATGTGAGTTCTGTTGCAGGCGCTAACCTGGCTTTAGCCACAGTTGATGCGGCTTTAAATACAGTAAACAGCCAACGGGCAGAGTTTGGTGCGATACAAAGTCGTTTTGGTTCAACCATTGCGAATTTATCGACTAACTCTGAAAACCTCAGTGCTGCACGTTCACGTATTCGTGATGCTGACTTCGCGCAGGAAACTGCTTCGTTGACCAGAGCGCAAATACTGCAACAGGCTGGTACTGCTATGTTGGCGCAAGCCAATGTTGCACCTCAAAACGTACTGACTTTACTTCAGTAAGTTTAACGTAGTTGAAGATGACTTTAGGGTCTTTCTTTAATAACCGATACGAGGTGACATAATGGCGACTCAGTCTATTACCAATGTGGCTTTACTGGCGAGTTCGGTTGACAACAACCGTACTGGTTCTAGTAATTCCACGAGCAAGGTGGCCGCTCAGCGGCAAAGCTTTGCCGTGGAAGTAGCAGAGGTAGAGACAAAAGAAGTTGATGTCGAACTCTCCCAGGAAGCCTTGGAGAAAGTAGTCAGCCAGTTAAATGCTTACATTCAAAATACGCAACGAGATATGGACTTTAGCGTCGATGACGCAACAGGACGTGTTGTGGTGAGAGTGGTTGATTCAACAACGGAAGAAGTTATACGCCAGATACCATCTGAAGAGATGTTGGCAATCTCCCGTCATTTATTAGAAAGTTTGGAATCAGAACAACCCAAAGGATTTCTAATAGAACTGAAGGCATAAATTGGTATTGAATTTGCATTCTTCAATAATAAAGACCGGTTACGGCAACGTTGCCGGTCTCTTATTTAAATTAAAGCTGTTTTCTAATAGTAGAAAATAGTCAGTTAGAGGAAAGAAATGCCAACGATTACACCAACAAGCTCAGGTTCAGGACTCGATGTCCGCGGCCTTGTCGACCAACTTGTTGCTGCAGAAGCTGGCCCGGTAACTTCACGACTTGACCGAAAAGAAGTTAACATTCAGGAAGGATTAACAGCCATTGCGACCTTTAAAGGTGCCTTACTTGATTTTCAAGCTTCATTAACACCTTTACGTAAAGCTGATGCCTTTAAATCTATAAAGGCGACATCATCAAATGAAGACAAGTTATTAGTGATTGCAGATGAAAATGCAATTCCTGGCTCATATAACATTGATATATCACAACTTGCTTCATCCCAGAAATTAAAATCACAATCATTCGAATCCGAATTTGATCCAATTGGTACCGGTACCATAAGTATTGAGTTTGGAAAAAATAACACAACAACAAACTCTTTTGATGTCAATGCAAAGATACCCTTGCAACGTATAGTTATTGATGAAGAAAGTAATTCCTTAAGAGGGATACAAGAGGCAATCAACCAGTCGAACATTGGTGTGCGTGCCAATATTATCAATGATGGCACAGGGTACTTGCTGGTTTTAAATGCGGAGGAAACCGGTGCAGAAAACAGTATGCGAATTTCAATTGCTGATAACGATGGTAATGATAACGATGTAAAAGGATTGTCGGCGTTTGCATATAACTCAGTATCTACTGATGCCGGTGGTAATGCCAACACCAGAGCAATGAATCTTGAAGAAACCTCAAGTGCAAGGGATGCAATCGTTAGTATTGATGGAATTAATATTTCAAGTGCTCGAAATGAAATTAAAAATAGTATCCCCGGTGTTAGTTTAACAATTAATCAATTAACAAATGACAATATAGAATCTTTTGTAGTTGAAAAAGATATATCGGGAATTAAGGAATCAATAAAAACATTTGTTAGTAGCTATAACGAACTTATCAATACCGTTTCAACATTAACAGGTTTTGATCAGGAGACAGGGCAGTCTGGACCATTGTCAGGTGATTCTTCAATAAGAGGTATTGTTGAACAAATCAGACAACGTCTTGGTACATCGTTTAATGGAATTAATGAAAATTTAGGCTCACACTCCAGTATCGGTATTGATACCAGTCGTGATGGTACTTTAACTCTGGACGAAGTTAAGTTGGAGCATGTCCTACAACGACACGAAAATGAAATTATACATTTATTCTCTGCCGCAGCGACATCATCGGATAAAAATATTCGTGTCTCGAGTGAAAAAGTACCGGCGATTAATGGTGTATATGAGATTAATATTACTCAAGCGCCAACAAGTGGAAAATATATTGGTCAGGCAAGCGCTTTTTTTCCATTAACGATAGATGATTTGACAAGCAGCATCGCACTAACGGTTGATAATGTAACAACAGGTAATTTAAGACTGCCGCAACGGACTTATTTTAGCGGTGAAGAATTTGCCAGTGAATTACAACGTGTAATAAATCAGGACTCAGAATTAAGACGGAATAATATTTCGCTAACGGTAAGCTTTGAAAATAATGCCATTGAAATTAAATCAGACACTGTCGGCAATACTTCCAGTGTTGCAGTATCATCCATTAGCAATAATTTAGCTGCAGCGACAGGTATTTTTGTCGGACAAGGTTCACATGGTATGGCGCTAAAAGGACGTATCAACAATTCAGAAATTAACGGAACAGGAACAAAACTTAAATTAGACGGTGAATTAGAAGGAATTGTTCTGGATGTTCAAGGTAAACAGACAGGTAACCGTGGAACCTTGGTAGTGACTAACGGTATTGCAGCAAGACTTGATGAACTAACAGAAAGTTATTTAGCGAGTACAGGTTTGCTAGAAGGACGTATAGATGGTTTTAACACACGTATCAAGGATATTGAAAAACAACGTGAGGATCTGGTCCGAAAACTTGGTGTTTCTGAGGAAAGATACCTAAAGCAATTCTCAAATCTGGACGCTATGTTAGGTAAGATGCGTTCAACTAGTAATTTTTTGGCAGAGAAACTTTCTACCGCACCTGTTAAATAGAAGAGAAATTATAAGTTAAACATGAATGTGATTCGATCACGCAATAGGAGTTAACTATGAATATGGCTAAAATGCATAAAGCTGTACAGCAGTACAATAGAGTAGGCGTTTCCTCTAGTGTTGAAGCAGCAAGTCCTCATCGATTGATAGAAATGTTAATGAGCGGTGCACTGGAAAAAATATCTTTTGCTAAAGGTTATATGGAGCGTGGCAACATATCTGAAAAAGGCGGACATATTAGCTGGGCTATCTCTATTGTAGAAGGTTTACGTGCCAGTCTTGATTTGAAAACAGGTGGTGAAATAGCACAAAACCTGGATGATCTTTATGACTATATGACACGCCGTCTTGCACGCGCAAATGTTGAAAATAATCCGGATATTCTTGATGAAGTCTCTTCTCTAATGAGTTCGGTTAAAAATGCCTGGGAGCAGGTACCTGCAGAGTTAGGTGAGCAGGGATTGAGTCAGCATTCAACAAATCTCAGCAACCACGCGCAACATAAAAGTCTGTAATATTTATGACTAAAAATATCAGTTACATGCAGCCAAAGCATTATGCCAAAGTTGTGCTGCGTTTAAGTAAAAAAATTGCTGATTTAGCGCAAAGGCAGGAGTGGCAGTCAGCGAGAAAGCTGGAAGCTGAACGTCATTCCGCTATGCAGGAATTATTTTCTCATCCGGATATCAATGAAGCATTACCTTCAATGACATCGATACTACATGAAGTCATGCAGCTTGATGCAGAAGTCATTTTAAAAGGTGAATCTGAATTGCAACAAATATCCGAACAACTTAATGAGCTGGGTAAAGGTAAACGGGCAGTTAATGCTTACTTGAAAACCTGAAAATAGTTACTGTCTACAACATTTGTTGCTCTACTTTCTAAAACATAATTTTAGTAGCACATTCTAGTAATAGATCCGTTTTTCCTCCCAATTGTTACATCTTCGTAAACTCTGCCAAAACAGGCCGGTATTTGATGCCAAGATTTTGACATCAATAAATTCGCTATCTAATATACTGATTTATAACACTGTTTGTTTTCGTGATTTTTTATTCGCATTATAGGGGTTTACGCCAATGGCTCTGGAAGTCGTAAAAGATAAAACTATTCTAGTTATAGAGCCCGACTTAGACTCACGTATTAAAATTAAAGCTATTTTCGATTTTATTGAATATGGTTCACTTAGCTTTTCAGATTCGATCGAAGATAATTCACTTACCGAAGATCCTTACTTTATTGTTGTTGATAAAATCGATAATGAAGAAGAAATGTTACAGCAATTAGAAGCAATAAATAAAAAGTATAATAAACAAATACCCGTACTGGTTTTTTCAGAGACACCACTTTCTGCACCGGTAGAAGCATTAGTCACCGATACTCTTGGTTTTCCACCTACTTATAAAGACCTACGTATTGCATTACAAAACATAAAAATGTTTTATCTTGAACAAAGCTCGGGTGAATCACGCTCATCGATTTTGTTTAGAAGTTTAGTGGGGATTAGCGAGTCAGTATCTAAAGTAAGAAAATTAATCGAACAGGTAGCAGATACTGATGCCAATGTACTAATCCTTGGTGACTCAGGCTCGGGAAAAGAAGTTGTTGCCCGTAATTTACATTTTCATTCTGATCGCAAGGAAAAACCATTTGTCCCCGTTAATTGTGGAGCCATTCCGCCTGACCTGTTAGAAAGTGAATTGTTTGGGCATGAGAAGGGTGCATTTACCGGTGCCATAACTGCTCGACAGGGGCGGTTTGAGCTTGCAAATGGTGGCACGTTATTTTTAGATGAAATTGGTGATATGCCTCTCGCGATGCAAGTGAAGTTGTTACGCGTTATTCAGGAACGTGTCTTTGAGCGCGTCGGTAGTAATAAAAGTATTACTGCAAATGTACGCATTATTGCCGCAACACACCGTGATCTCGAGAGTGAAATTAAAGAGGGGCGTTTCCGGGAAGATTTATTTTATCGTTTGAATGTTTTCCCTATTGAAATGCCGTCGCTGTCTGAACGGGTTGAAGATATTCCTTTATTGCTGGAAGAACTGATTGTCCGTATGGAAAACAATAAGCGCGGTTCTGTCCGTTTAACCACAGCAGCGATTGCAGCATTACAACAATATAGTTGGCCGGGGAATGTCCGTGAACTTTCTAATTTAGTTGAACGGTTGTTGATAATGTTTCCTAATGGTGTGGTTGATGCACATAATTTACCGGAAAAATACCGACAGGGGATCAATCTTGATGTTCCTGTGTCACCGCAACAACCATCAAATGATGCAGCGGCGGTTAATCCTCATATCGTTGATAAAGCCACCGCGGATGACGTGTTACCATCAGAAGGGATTGATCTCAAAGCGCACTTATTAAACCTTGAATCTAACCTGATTAAGCAGGCCCTGGATGACGCTAACGGTGTTGTCGCTCATGCCGCACAACGCCTGAACATGCGTCGTACAACCCTGGTAGAAAAAATGCGTAAGTACGGGCTGCAACGTGTGGCGAATGCGTCTTAAAAATATTATACGATGTTTCTCCGCATAATCTGATTTCTTACCCAATATACTCTTTCCTCACTTCTTATTTTTACCAGTTACACCAAATAGCGTGTCGGTTATTTGACTCGATAAAAACAAATATATTGTAACTTATTGATAATAAAGAAAATCTGTTTTTGGCGCAGTTCTTGCTCTTTGTATTCATAGCATTTAGCTTTTTGACATTATGAGTGTTTACAATGAAACAGCCACAGCTACAAAAAACGAATGAATTACCGGGTAGTCCATCATTCCCTATGCAAGCGCAAGAGTTACAGGATGCGTTTGGCGCTTTTAACCAGTTATCAGAACAACTCACTCAGTCATATCAACAATTAGAAGTACGGGTTGCCGGGTTAACTGAATCATTAGAAGCTGAACAAGATGAGCGCATTAAAGAACTGACAGAAAAGGAGCGCGTAGCCAGTCGCTTGGCGAGCTTATTACATGCTTTACCGGGTGGTGTCGTGGTCATCGATGAAAAAGGCAATGTACAGGAACATAACCCTGCCGCAGAATTATTATTAGGACAACCTTTGTTAGGTCTACCCTGGTCTGACATTATTCAACGTTCATTTTTACCCCGTAGTGATGACGGTCACGATATTTCATTGGTTGATGGACGAAAAGTCAATATATCAACATGTCCCTTAGGTTCTGAACCGGGGCAGATTTTATTGATCACAGATGTCACTGAAATTCGTTATTTACAGGATCGTATGGGGCAGCAGCAACGATTAGCTGCAATGGGAAAAATGGCGGCATCACTTGCACATCAGATTCGTACACCACTTTCTTCAGCATTACTTTATGTTTCTAACCTTAAACGTCAGGTTATTTCAGATGACGATCGTTTTGCGATGACGGATAAATTAACCTCACGCTTACGTCATCTTGAGCAGCTTATTGAGGATATGTTGATGTATTCAAGAGAAGGTAAAGTTGGCGAAGAGTTTTTTACCTCGCAACAACTGGTTGATGATTTATACCAGGGGCTGGAGCCACACCTGGAGCTCACAGAAACACGTTTTTCAAGTAAAAATGAAGACCGGGAATTACTTATTCATGGAAATCGTCAGATGCTGCTTAGTGCTTTAACTAACCTGGCAATGAATGCAATGCAGGCAATGAAAGAGAGCAAACAAACTAGTGCAGCAAAAATTGAGGTTGTTATAAGCCGGGAAGATGACAATGCATGTATCTCAATAAAAGATAACGGTCCTGGTATTCCTGCTGAATTACAACAACAAATTTTTGACCCGTTTTATACCACACGTACCCAGGGTACGGGTTTAGGATTGGCTGTGGTTCAAGCAGTTGCAAAAGCGCATGATGGAAAGGTCGAGCTTAAATCAATAACACAACAGGGCAGTGAATTTAAAGTGACTTTACCGTTGAATAAAGTTGCATACAATCAAGTCGAATTACAAACAGAAATTCAACAGCAGCAAATAGCTTAATGGTAATGAGGTGATATATGAAGGGTTCAACAATTTTAGTCGTTGAAGATGATCAAGCGTTAGCTGAAGCGCTACAAGATACATTGTCTACAGCTGGTTATGATGTGGTTATGGCTGAAAATGGAAAAGTAGCTTTAGCTCACCTTGAAACAACAGTAGTTGATTTGGTCGTTAGTGATATTAATATGCCTCAAATGAGTGGTGATGTCTTACTGAAACGCGTTAAAACACTTTATCCGGATATTCCGGTTATGCTGATGACGGCATACGGTACGATTGAACAAGCAGTAGATGCGATGCGTGACGGTGCTGTTGATTACATGGTCAAACCATTTGAAGCTGAAGTGCTAATTAATATGGTAAGCCGTTATGTTGGTGAGTCAGGTGAAGAGACTGACATGGTTGCCGTTGATAGTTCATCAAGTGAATTAGCCATTATGGCTAAACGTGTTGCTGACAGTGATGCTTCAATTCTGATTACAGGTGAAAGTGGTACGGGTAAAGAAGTGTTAGCGCAATTTATTCATAAAAATTCACCGCGATTAGAACAGCCTTTTGTTGCCATTAATTGTGCCGCAATTCCTGAAAACATGTTGGAAGCCACTTTATTTGGTTATGAAAAAGGTGCCTATACCGGTGCTTACAAGGCAAGCCCAGGTAAGTTCGAACAAGCGCAGGGAGGAACAATCTTACTTGATGAAATATCTGAAATGGATATTGGTTTACAAGCGAAATTATTACGTGTGTTGCAAGAGAAGCAGGTTGAACGTTTGGGCAGTAGTAACATTATTGAGCTGGATGTACGTGTGTTAGCCACTTCTAACCGTAATATGCAGGATGTAGTGGCTGAGGGCAAATTCCGTGAAGATTTATACTATCGATTAAATGTATTCCCACTGCATTTGTTGCCACTAAGTGAACGTAGTGATGACATTATTCCTTTAGCTAAAAGATTATTTGAAAAGCATGCGATGAGCTCGCATCGCGCGATACCAGAAATTACCGAAGCTGCGGCGAATAAATTACTTTCGTATAGCTGGCCGGGAAATGTGCGTGAACTGGATAATGTTGTGCAGCGGGCTCTGATTCTTCAACCTGGTGATCAAGTGATGGAGAATGATATTCATTTTGAAACGGCAAGACGAGAAAAAGATAAGGTTAAAGGAGCTACAGAGTCTATTACAGCTGAGGCTGAAGACACCAGTGCTGAGTCATTAACCGGTGATCTTAAGCAGCGGGAATGGAACTTGATCCTGGGTGCCATTAAATCTGCAAAAGGCAGTCGAAAGATGACAGCAGAGAAGCTTGGTATAAGCGAACGAACACTCAGGTACAAATTAGCACGTATGCGTGATGCCGGAATCACGGTACCGGATGCATCTGGTTCATCTGCATCGACAGGGTAATCATCATGCTGTATGGCGCGAAATCTGCATACAGTCATAACAAGAGAAAAAAACAGCAGTGATTGACAATTTATTGGCACTCAACCTGGTATTTCTAGAAGGTAAATATTATGAATAACACTATTAGTCCTGATACTTTATTAGCGCAAATGCGAGCAATGGCAGCACAAGCGCAAGGAAAGACAGAGGAAACAATTAGTGCGACAGGCCAATCTGAATTTTCGGATATTCTTAAACAATCCGTTGATAAGGTCAATGAAACCCAGGCAGATTCAAAACGATTACAGGAAGCGTTTCAGTCTGGTGATCCAAATGTACAGGTATCTGAAGTCATGGTGGCAATGCAAAAATCTAATGTTTCGTTTCAGGCTATGTTACAGGTAAGAAATAAACTGGTTAGTGCTTACCAGGAAATTATGAATATGCAAATTTAATATTATTATTTAATCAGTAACTTATAAATTTCAACGTGAGAAAAATATGGACTTAGTAAAAGCTGAAAATGTTAGCGTTCCTTTCCAGGGAATGTCGACATTGCCAATTTTACGGCAATTGGGCTTATTAATTGGGCTGGCTGCAAGTATTGCCTTAGGTGTCGCCATTGTTTTGTGGATGCAAACACCCAACTATACCCGGCTGCCGGGTCAGTTGTCGGGGCAAACCCTGAATGATGTGATCACTGTTCTGGAACGTAACAATATTCGCTATAACGTGGATCCTGGCACAGGTTCAGTGATGGTAGATTCGGCTAAAGTCAATGAAGCCAAGTTAAAGTTAGCATCTGAAAACCTTAGTCTCACGACAGGTCATGGCTTTGAGATGATTGAAAAAGATCAGGGTTTTGGCACCAGTTCATTTTTACAAAAAGCACGTTATAAGCGAGCTCTTGAAGGTGAATTAGCACGTACAATAACTTCTATGCGCTCTATTCAGACTGCACGAGTACACTTAGCATTACCAAAAGATTCTGCTTTTATTCGCAACAAACGTGAAGCATCGGCTTCGGTCTTTGTAAATATGGTACCGGGTCATAGCATAGAGAAAAATCAGATTGCGGCAATTACCAACCTGGTTGCATCAAGTATATCCAGCCTGAAAACCAGCCAGGTAACCATTGTTGATGACAAAGGAAAATTACTTTCTAATGCTGAGTCAGCTGAAATGATGGGATTAACAACATCACAGTTAGACTATACGAGAAATATCGAGAAAACATATGCTGCAAGAATTGAACGTATGTTAAACCCTATTGTCGGCTTAGGGAATGTACGGGCGCAAGTGACTGCGGAAGTTGACTTTACCCAAACAGAATCTACCCAGGAAACGTTTAATCCAGATTTGCCCGCGGTGCGCAGTGAACAAAGCAGTGAAGAGCAATCGCAAGGCGCTAGCCAGGGTGGAATCCCCGGTGCATTAACAAATCAACCACCAGCAAATGCAGCGGCTCCTCAACAGG
This sequence comes from uncultured Ectothiorhodospiraceae bacterium, assembly GCA_947258695.1. Taxonomy (GTDB): domain Bacteria; phylum Pseudomonadota; class Gammaproteobacteria; order UBA6429; family Thiohalophilaceae; genus JAGLTQ01. Next base: position 39,104 of record CAMYJG010000013.1, read on the forward strand.
CGAATCAACAAGCGGCAGCCACCACACAACAAGGTTCAAACCGAACAAGCCGTCGAAGTACTAAAAACTATGAGCTGGATAAAACCATTAGTCATACCCGAAACCGTGCTGGCTCAGTTAAACGGTTATCTGTCGCCGTGGTATTGAATAACAAAATGGCGGGTAAAACTGAAGGTGGTAAGGCAGGAGCATCTCTTCCTTACACACAACAGGAACTGGAACGTATAACGACTTTGGTTCGCGAAACCGTTGGTTTTAATAATTTACGAGGTGACTCGGTTAACGTAACTAATGTTCCTTTTTCTAAAGTTGAAATTGAACCCTTACCTGAAGAAGCAATTTATGAGCAGGCATGGGTCTGGGATGTGGTTAAGCAGGTTTTAGGTGGGCTGGCAGTGTTATTTATGATATTTGGCATATTAAAACCCGTCATGAAAAATCTGGCAGTTGCGCCACCAGTCACAAAAATTATTTCCGAAAATGGTGAAGAACTCGATGAAGATCAGCTAAGCTTAAGTGGTCCTGATGAGAAACAGCGTCAGGCACAACTGGCTAGTTACGAAGAAAATCTGCAATTAGCTCAATCACTGGCTGCACAAGAACCTAAACGGGTTGTGCAGGTAGTTAAAAACTGGATGGAAGAAAAATAAAGTATTAAGTTATGGCTGAAGAAGAAAATAAACCAACATCCTACAGTGGTCTGGAAAAGGCCGCTATTTTATTGCGTAGTCTTGGCGATCAAGAAGCGGCTGAAGTTTTAAAACTGATGGGCCCAAAAGAAGTGCAAAAAATTGGCGAAGCTATGGCAGCCATGTCCAATATTAACCGTGAAGCATTAGATGATGTTTTGACAGACTTTCATGAAGAAGTAGGTGATCAAACAGAACTTGGTGTGGGAAATGAAGATTATTTACGTAGTGTATTAGTGAATGCACTGGGTGAAGATAAAGCGGGTAATATTATTGATCGCATTCTAATGGGGCATAATGCCAAGGGACTGGAAACATTAAAATGGATGGAACCACGTGCAATTGCAGAAATTATTCGCTTAGAACACCCACAGATTATATCAATTATTCTTTCTTACCTGGAAAGTGATCAAGCGGCCTCGGTATTGCAATCGTTACCTGAAAACATGCGTACCGATGTATTACTACGTGTAGCGACGCTAGATGGAATACAACCCAGCGCCCTCTATGAACTTGATGAAATGCTGGAGAAACAGTTTTCGGGTAACACCGATTCAATTAAATCTTCAGGAGTAGGGGGGTTGAAGACAGCGGCTAACATGCTGAACTTTATGGATTCATCTTATGAAGCAGCATTAATGGAAGATGTAAAGCAGATCGATGAAGAAATTGGCGATAAAATTCAGGACTTAATGTTTGTCTTTGATAACCTGATTGATGTTGATGATCGTGGTATACAATCATTACTACGTGAAGTCTCATCTGAAAATTTAATTGTTGCTCTAAAAGGTGCGGATGAATCTGTCAAAGAAAAAATACTGAAAAATATGTCAAAACGTGCATCAGAAATGTTACGCGATGATCTTGAAGCCAAGGGCCCGGTCAAGGTTAGTGAAGTTGAAGCAGCACAAAAAGAAATATTATCCATCGCCCGTCGTATGGCAGAAACAGGTGAAATTAACCTGGGCGGAAGTGGCACTGATGACTATATCTAAGGCATCTGATAGCGAGGATTTAACAGCATACGAGCGTTGGGAGTTACCGCATGTTAGTGGTAAAACCGTTTCATCAACTGCAAAAGAATTAGAGACTATTCAAAAACAGGCTTATGATGAAGGCTTTGCTTTAGGGCAGAAAGAAGGTTTCGAAACAACTAAGCTTGAACAGGAACAAAATACCGCTGCATTGCGTTCAATTATTGAATTATTAACTGAACCTTTAAAAGAACTTGATGATGAAGTTGTTCAGCAACTTGCACAATTATCCATGGCCGTAGCAAAACAAGTTGTACGACGTGAATTGCATACAGAAGAAGGTGAAATAGTTGGTATCGTGCGTGAAGCTATGACGGCATTGCCAGCCAGTACACGTAAGGTTAATTTAAATATTCATCCGGATGATGCAGAGTTAGTTCGACACGCTTTTTCTTTAAATGATGAAACTGAAAGCGAAGAATTACGCTGGAAAATAACTGAAGACCCAATGCTTAGCCGTGGAGGTTGTAAAATTAGCAGTGAAAATTCCAGTATTGATGCAACGGTTGAAGGCCGCTTGAACAGGGTAATCAATACCATGTTAGGTGGTGAGCGCGACTCTGATGAATAACCCATTGTATTCAATACACTGTAAAACATGGAAAGAACAGTTAGCACAAGTTCAGTCAAGGCTTAACCAGGTCGAACCTGTTGTGGTTGAAGGTCGCTTAAATCGAATGGTTGGCTTAACACTGGAAGCGGTTGGTTGCCAGGCAGTAATAGGTTCAAGATGTTTAGTCAAAAGTCAGAATACTAAACCGGTTGAAGCTGAGGTCGTGGGTTTTTCCGGTGAAAAATTATTTCTTATGCCTACCGGTAATATTCGTGGTATTCATCCAGACGCAACTGTTATTCCAACACAACAAATTTATGAAGCACAGGTTGGTGATGCTTTATTAGGCCGGGTACTTGACGGACGAGGTATCCCAATTGACGATAAAGGTCCTATAGTAACAAATGAATATCGCGCTTTAACAGGTGAGCCAATCAATCCTCTTAATCGGGAACCTATTGATAAACCTCTTGATGTTGGTGTGCGTGCTATTAATAGTTTATTTACGGTTGGACGTGGTCAACGAATGGGACTGTTTGCCGGAAGTGGTGTGGGTAAAAGTATGTTGCTTGGCATGATGACAAAATATACATCGGCTGATGTTATTGTTGTTGGTTTAATTGGTGAACGTGGCCGTGAAGTAAAAGAATTTATAGAAGATATTCTCGGCGATGAAGGAATGCAACGTGCAGTGGTTGTTGCTGTGCCCGCTGATCAACCACCTGTAATGCGAATGCATGGTGCATACCAGGCGACCAGTATCGCAGAACACTTTCGTGATGAAGGTAAGGATGTCTTACTGTTAATGGATTCACTGACTCGTTTTGCACAAGCGCAACGTGAAATTGCTTTAGCGATTGGTGAACCACCAGCAACCAAAGGGTATCCACCTTCTGTTTTTGCACAACTACCACAGTTGGTAGAGCGAGCTGGTAATGGTAAAAAAGGTGGTGGTTCAATAACTGCATTTTATACTGTATTAACCGAAGGTGATGACCAACAAGATCCTATTGCCGATAGCGCACGTGCAATTCTTGACGGACATATTGTGTTATCACGAGAGTTAGCAGAAAGCGGACATTACCCAGCTATTGATGTCGAAGCATCAATCAGCCGGGCAATGAACGCCGTTGTATCTGATGAGCATTTAGTATCAGCACAAAAATTCCGGCAGATATATTCTGTATACCAGCAAAATAAAGATTTAATTAATGTTGGTGCATATGCGGAAGGCACAAGTCCCGAGGTCGATGAGTCAATTCGCTTACATAGCAGTCAGCAGAATTTTTTACGGCAAGACAGGCAACAAGCCGTAAGTTGGCAAAATAGTCTTGAGCAACTGGCAGACTTATTGCAGCACTCAAAAGTACAAGCTGAAACTGAAGTCGCAACTGAAACAGCTTTAATACCAAATTTTTAAGCGTCATTTAAATTTAACAATGACTATACATAAAAGGTTCCAAATAATATGTCCTTAAAACGTTCAGATCGCTTTAAACCAATTCACAATCTAGCGCAAAAAAATGAAGATATGGCGGCGCAAACACTGGGGAAAATACAGCGCGAATTGTCTGAACACCATTTAAAATTATCTGAACTAATGAAATATTACCAGGATTATACTACTCGCTTTAATGAAAAAGCTGAGCAGGGAATGAGTATTACCCAGGTTCAAAGTTACCAGAAATTTATTTCACAGCTAGAAGTGGCCATCGAAGAGCAAAAAAAATATATATCACGAGTATCCGAGGCTTGTGACTCAAGTCGAGCTGAATGGACAGTGGAACGGCAAAAAACACAAGTGCTTGAAAAAGTCATAACGCGTTATAAAAAACAGGAACAACAAGTATCAAACCGGCAAGAACAACGCCTGTCAGATGAACAAGTCGCTAACCGTTTATGGCATAAGAACAAGTAAACATTACTTAACGCAAACTTGGTAAAGTTTGGCACAACCCTTGCAAATTTCATAGTTGGATAGATTTAATATGCGAGGATGTTATGAGTACTTCAATTCAAATTACGCCGTCAACAAATACCAATAACGGCCAATTAAAGCTTTCTTCTGCAGAATCAGCAAGTAATACAGCAACATCTGATGATCCAGCTGGGTTTACCGCCGTTTTTGCCAGCTATACAGAGGCTGAGCCAGCTGTTGCTGAACAGCGCATTGATGAAAACATTAGTGATATTTTAAACCAATTGCTGCCGCAAGAAATGCTGACTGATGGCAATAATTTGCCGCAAGCGGATGATGCAGTTATGTGGCAGGCATTGTTATTAATGCAACCTGATGAGAATCTAATATCTAACACTCCGGTGAATGCGCTGCAGGGGGCGGGTTTGTTTGATAGTCAGCATAAGCCTGCATTGAATTCTTCCATGCTAAATCAGAATTTTCTTAATACTTTAACTATGCAGCCTAAAGAACCGGGAACCTCCATTCCTGCCGGGCTCGCAGCAAATAATATTACAGCGCAACTTGCCGCAGCGCATTTTATTCCAGATAACAACGATGCCTTGTTAGCTAATGTGAATGAACAATTACTACCTATTCAGGGAACAAACTCTAATTTATCACAAAGCTTGGCTGCTGTTGGCTTAGGTAGTGCAACTCAGGCTGCGACAACTCAAGCACAAATGGCACCTCTTAACCTGGGGCAAAATGCCTGGGAATCTAATTTAGGCTCACGTTTACAGATGATGGTTGGAAAAAATATCCAGGCCGCAGAAATTCGACTTGATCCTCCTGAATTAGGCAGTCTGGATATAAAAATAAAAGTTACCAATGATGTTGCTTCCGTCAATATCACTAGTCCACATACACAGGTTCGTGAAGCACTAGAAACTGCAGTTCCAAGATTAAGAGAAATGTTTGAGGAAAGTGGTTTATCGCTAGGTGATGTTAATGTCCGACAAGAATCATTTGCGCAGCAGGAGAATAATGCAGATGAAGAAGGTCATATTTCGACAAATAACACCGAAGCAGGTATGGATGAAGAAACTTTAACGGTAACCAGACAAATAGTGAGTGATAGTTTGCTTGATACGTATGCCTGAACGTTATCAATTGTTAACAAACATTAACTCTATGATACATAAAAACAAAATATTAAAGCTAATTCTCATTTGGACGATTAAATAGAATAGGAAGTAAAAACTGGCTTGCATGGATTTTTATGCAAGTAGAAGAAATACTGGGACAAGAATTATGGGATTTTGGAGTTCAAAAATAATCCGGGAATGATGAATTAGAAGGTGAAGCCTCAATGTCAGATACCACAGTAATTAACTTCGGTGAAGTTCTGGATATTTCATTTGCAGCAAAATTACACTCTCAACTAAAAGATGATGTAAAAAAAAATAGCACGGTTAAATTTGTTAGCTCTGAATTAAGCCGTATTGATGCAAGCTGTCTGCAAGTTTTGTCAAGTTTTATGCGCTACGCAAAAGAAAATGAGATTAAGGTTGAATGGGATAACGTCGGGGATGTTATTAAGGAAGCATCACGCTTAACAGGTTTAACAGAAATTTTAGAGATAAGTAAATAACGATCTGAGATAAGTTAGGAGATTTTTTAAATGGCGAAAATATTAGCAGTAGACGATTCTGCTTCAATGCGACAAATGGTGTCTTTCACTCTAAAAGGTGCAGGACATGAAGTTGTTGAAGCAATTGATGGTGTTGATGCTTTAGCAAAGGCTAAAGGCGCTAAATTCGATCTTGTTGTTTCAGATGTGAATATGCCAAATATGGATGGCATAACATTAATTAAAGAATTAAGAACGTTACCTGATTTTAAATTTACACCGATGCTGATGTTAACAACAGAAAGCACCGGAGATAAAAAACAACAAGGTAAAGCCGCCGGTGCAACGGGTTGGATCGTAAAACCATTTAATCCGGATCAATTGTTAGCAACGATTGGAAAAGTTCTCTAATAACAGGGTTAAAGAATCATGACTTTTGACATGTCTCAGTTTTTAGCAACCTTCTATGAAGAAAGTTTTGAAGGGCTGGACATTATGGAGTCAGAGTTACTCGCATTGGATGTGGGTGAAGCCGATCTCGAGACAATAAATACAATTTTCCGTGCCGCTCATTCTATTAAGGGGGGTAGTGGAACATTTGGTTTGGATGACGTAGCAAATTTTACTCATGTCATGGAAACCTTGCTTGATGAAATGCGTGAAGGAAATCGCGAAGTCACACAAAATGCAGTCAATATTTTACTTGAATCAGTTGATGTTTTACGTGAGATGTTATCCGCTCTCCAGGCGGAAACAGAGTTAGATGAGGCTCGAATTGCATCAGTCAAACAGCAACTTGATGATCTACTGGCTGGTAACTCAGGTCAAAGCACGGTTTCAGAATCACCTGCGGTAGCAAGCGAAGCCGTGACTGAGCAGGATAAGAACTCACCTACTTCAGGTTGGGTGATAAACTTTAAACCTCATGAGAATATGTTACAAACAGGTAATGATCCTGTTCGTATGATCAGAGAACTTGGCATATTAGGTGATATTTCAGTTTCTGCGGATACTGACTTATTGCCTGATTTTTTATTAATGGAACCTGAAAATAGCTGTTTGTCATGGAAAATAACATTAACCGGTGACATTGAAGAGTTTGCTATTAAAGAAGTATTTGACTGGGTTGAAGATGAGTGTGATTTAACCATTACACCTTTACTAGCAGATAATAATGAGGTTCAACACCAAGAAGTTACTGAGGCAGAATTTATTTCTGAAGTTGCAGAACCGGTAACTGAAGAAGTAAAAGAGCAGGTCGTAACACCAGCACCAACTCCTTCTGCTGAGTCAAAATCAACTGCTAAAAAAGCCAAGCCTAAAGCCTCTACCGAAGCATCTTCAATTCGTGTTTCTATTGATAAGGTAGATGAACTAATTAATATGGTTGGTGAGTTGGTTATTACTCAGTCAATGTTAAGCCAGTTAGGTGAGGATGAAGAGTTTGGTGAACATCAAATAGAAAAATTAAAAAATGGTTTAATGCAATTAGAACGAAATACGCGTGAAATGCAGGAAAATGTTATGCGCGTTTCCCACGTTTAGTGCATGATCTCTCAGGAAAACTGGATAAAAAAATAGAGCTTAAATTATCTGGTGAAGCAACTGAACTTGATAAAACGGTAATGGAAAAGATTGGCGATCCTCTCGTTCATTTAATAAGAAATTCTTTAGACCATGGTATAGAAACACCAGAGGTCCGTATTGCTGCTGGGAAACCTGAAACAGGTGAAATACATCTGAATGCTTATCATGAAGGTGGAAACATCGTTATTGAAATTACCGATGATGGTGCCGGCCTTAATCTCAACAAAATTTTATCAAAAGCTAAAGACGGTGGCCTTGTATCTGATAATAATAATTTATCAGATGAAGAAATTGCAGACTTGATATTTCAACCAGGATTTTCAACCGCGGATGTGGTTAGTGATGTTTCTGGTCGTGGTGTTGGCATGGATGTGGTGCGTCGTAACATACGTGCGTTAGGCGGTACTGTAGATGTTAAAACAACAACAGGTCAGGGTAGTGTGTTTACTATTAGACTACCATTAACCTTGGCCATTTTAGATGGCCAATCAGTCGTTGTTGGTGATGAAGTTTATATTGTACCGTTGGTGGCAATTATTGAATCAATACAAGTTGAATCAGGGTTAGTTAATGGTATTACCGGACAAGCAGAAGTCTATCGGCTGCGCGATGAATATATTCCTATCGTAAAACTTTATGACATATTTAACGTGAAACCACTTAATGAGAGCCTGGAAGATGGTCTGTTGGTAGTTGTAGAAGCTGAAGGAAAGAAAGTTGCCTTGTTAGTAGATGATTTACTTGGTCAGCAACAAGTAGTAATTAAAAGTTTAGAAACAAATTTCAAAAGTGTAGAAGGCATATCAGGTGCAACCATTCTGGGTGATGGCACGGTTGCACTTATTCTGGATGTGTCCGGCTTAATATCTATTTCAAAAAAGAACACAAGCGGCATTAAAAGTGCTAATGCTAATGTAGCTGCATGAGGGTATAAAATATGGCAACATCAGATCAAAATATAGGGGCAGTTGATGCAGCAAGTACAAGTTTACAATCTGAACAATCCATTATTGGTAGTGCTGAATTAGATGAAAATACTCAGCAATTTTTAACCTTTATTCTTGCAGGTGAAGAATACGGGGTCGATATTTTGCGGGTACAGGAAATTAAAGGCTGGGATGCAGTAACACAGGTTCCTAATACACCAGAGTATGTTCGTGGTGTCATAAATTTACGTGGCACCATTGTTCCTATTATTGATTTACGTATTCGATTTGACATGGAACAGCTTGAATATGGCCCAACCACTGTTGTTATTGTTCTCAAAGTACTATCTGGTGAAGATAATAGCAGAATCATGGGTATCGTGGTTGATGGAGTTTCAGATGTATACAATATAAAAAAAAATGAGATTAAAGCAGCACCTGATTTTGGTGAAGGGGTTGACTCAAGTTTTGTTAGTGGATTGGCTACAGTTGGTGACAAAATGGTAATTATCTTAGATATTGACCATATGCTGAACTCTAAAGAACTGGCAAAAGTGAACAAGATTGCTGAAGAGGAATAAGGGAGAAATATGCGAATGATTGCAGTAATTAATCAGAAAGGTGGGGTAGGTAAAACAACGACAACGTTAAACCTTTCTCATGCTTTAGCGCAATCAGATAAAAAAGTTTTAGTTATTGATCTTGATCCTCAGGCGCATTTATCTGCTGGTTATGGTGTGTTAAGACAAGAACAACAGGGAATTGCCGATGTTTTACTGGGTGAGTTAGAGGTAAAAGACGTAATAGAAGAAGTTCGTGAAAATGTTTTTATTATCCCTGCTGGTTCCCGTTTAGGTGAGCTCGAGCATTTAACAAAAGGTGGAGCTAAGCGTGGTTTTTTATTAAAAGAAGCGCTAAAAAATAAAATACGGAAGTTTGATTTTGTTTTAGTTGATTGTCCGCCTTCATCTGGGATCTTAGGTATGAATGCCTTGTTAGCCTCAGAGGAAGTGCTTGTCCCGGTATCAGGTGATTTTTTTGCCTTGCAAGGGCTATCACGTTTAATGAGTATTTTTCAGCACATCGAAGAAACCTTAAAACGAAAAACAAAGAAATGGGTTGTGTTAACCCGTTTTCATGAGCGCAGAAAATTAGCCAAAGAAGTAAAGGGAAAAATATTATCTTATTTTCCTGACTGTGTTTTCCAGACGGCAATAAGAGAAACAGTTGCTTTAGCTGAAAGCCCAGGTTTTGGGCAAACGATATTTGAATATCAGCCGAAATGTAATGGAGCTAATGATTATATGGAATTGGCCGCTGATGTAATAGACAACAGACTTTTAAGTTAACTATTGTAGAGATTTCAAGATGTTAATAGTGAAAATTAAAGCAGCAACAAAAACAGGTTTACTGAGTCAGACTGACTCGATGGGTAAGCGTCATTGTAATAATGAATCTTTTTCGCTGGAACCAAGAAATAACAATAAAGATTACGTTAATGAAATATTTGCCGGTTTAATGTGGCTAGGCTAACCAGGTAGAACAATTTTAGGAAAAAGTTATGGCAACAAAAAAAACAAAATTGGGATTCGATCCTTTAGCCTGGATGCAGGATGAAGAAGAAACTAAACCTGCAGCTAAACCTAAGGCAGTTAAGTCAACAGCTGAAAAATCGACAAAGAATGCAATTGGTTTAGAAGCGGATATCTTACGTAATTCATTTGAGCTTCTTGCGCCGCAAGCTGAGCAGGTTGTTTCGCGTTTTTATGATGAACTGTTTTCTCGTTTTCCTGATGTCAAACCTATGTTTGCAAATACCACCAAAGCGAAGCAAATGAAAAAATTGCTAGCAGCATTAAAACTGGTTATCGCAAACTTAGACAATCCAGATGTATTAGTCCCTGCTTTACAGGAAATGGGGAAACGACATAAAGGTTATGGTGCAGCGCCCGAACATTATGGAGCTGTAGCGGAAACATTATTAATTGTTATGAAAGAATTTGCAGGTAAAGCATGGACTAAAAAAGTTCATACGGCCTGGAGTGATGCACTAAATTTGGTAGCCGAGACTATGCTCGGTAGCTACGGCGACGAAACAGAGGATAAAGCAATGGCAACAAATACAGCAGTAATGGATAGTGACGACAACGAAGAGTTGATAAAGTTACGCACAGCATTTGACAGTGTTACCACAAACTTAATGATGTGTGATGAAGACTTAAATATTACCTATGCTAATCCGGCTGTTGTTAAAATGCTTGCAGCAAGGCAAGAAGAACTACGTGCAGTATGGCCTGGAATGGATGCTTATAATCTGATTGGTCAGAATATCGATCAATTTCATCGTAACCCGGCACACCAGCGATCATTACTATCTGACCCATCGCGATTACCGGCTAGCGCAGAAATTCAGGTAGGTGATTTAGAGTTTGAAGTGAATGCGTCTATGATTCAGGGCGCTAACGGTGAATACCTGGGTAATATTGTAGAATGGAAAGACTTGACCGATTCTAATAAACAAAAACGTAATGTCGCACGTTTACAATCAGCGGTAGATGGTTCCACCTCAAATATTATGATGTGTGATGCTGATTTGACTATTGTTTATGCCAATCCCTCAGTAGTCGAAATGTTAAAAGCACGTCAGGCTGAACTACGTTCTGTCTGGCCAGGTTTAGATGTAGATAATTTAATTGGGCAATGTATCGACCAATTTCATAAAAATCCTGCACACCAACGCGCTTTACTTTCAGATCCCCATAGATTGCCAGCCAAAGCTGAAATCTCAGTTGGCGGCGTAGAGTTTGAAGTTAACGCAACCTATGTAGCTGGTCCTAATGGCGAATACATGGGTAATATGGTTGAATGGAAAGACTTGACTGAATCAAATAAACAACTGCGTGAAGTAGCCAGGTTACAATCTGCGGTGCAAGGTTCAACATCAAATATTATGATGTGTGATGCAGATTTGAATATTACTTATGCCAATCCTTCTGTTGTCGCAATGTTAGCTTCTCGCCAAAATGAATTAAGAAAAGTTTGGCCTTCTCTTGATGCAAATAATCTAACGGGTCAATGTATTGATCAATTCCACCGCAATCCAACTCATCAACGTACCTTGTTGGCAGATAAAAACAGGTTGCCTGCGAAAGCTGAAATTAGTATTGGCGATGTTGAGTTTGAAGTAAATGCAACTTACGTTGCAGGTCCTAACGGTGAGTACATGGGCAATATGGTTGAATGGAAAGATATTACCGAAGAAAAAGATGCGGAACGTCAAATTCAAGCTTTGATTGATGCCGCGACTGAGGGACAACTTGATACGAGAATTGATGCGACAAATTATGATGGCTTTATGAAAAACCTGGGTAATGGTATCAATAATTTAATGGAAGCTGTCGTTGAACCGCTTAAAGAAGGTAAGCGTGTTATGACTTCGCTGGCTGAGGGTGACTTAACACAAACGATGTCAGGTGAGTTTAAAGGTGAATTTGCTGAACTACGTGATGCCATTAATACCAGTGTCACCAACTTGTTGAACATGGTGAATGACATTAATCTAGCCTCGGGTAGTATATCTTCCGGAGCATCAGAAATTGCAACCGGTAATACTGACTTGAGTCAACGTACAGAAGAGCAGGCTTCAAGCCTGGAAGAAACGGCTTCCAGCATGGAAGAAATGACTTCAACAGTTAGACAAAATGCAGATAATGCGCGAACTGCAAATACACTCGCATCAACTGCCAGCGATCAAGCATCTAAAGGTGGTGAAGTAGTTAGTAATGCCGTTGCGGCCATGAGTGAGATTAATTCCAGTAGTAAGAAAATTTCAGACATTATTGGTGTCATTGATGAAATTGCCTTCCAGACAAATGTACTTGCCTTGAATGCTGCAGTTGAAGCCGCAAGAGCCGGTGAGCAAGGTAGGGGCTTCGCGGTTGTTGCCGGTGAAGTGCGTAACCTGGCGCAACGAAGTGCCGGTGCAGCTAAAGAAATTAAGAGCCTGATTAATGACAGTGTTGAAAAAGTCGATGAAGGTTCAAAACTGGTAGATGAATCTGGTAAGACATTAGAAGAAATTGTAGAAGCAGTTAAGAAAGTGAGTGACATTATTGCTGAAATAGCTGCTGCGAGTCAGGAACAATCTTCAGGTATTGAAGAGGTTAATAAAGCAATTTCTCAAATGGATGAAATGACACAGCAAAATGCAGCATTAGTTGAAGAAGCGGCATCAGCTAGTGAGTCAATGGAAGAACAATCTAAGAATATGATTGAGCTTATGCGCTTCTTTTATACCGGGCAGCAAGTAGCTGCGCCAACACAAGCACGACGGGCAGCTCCTGCTGCCCGTTCACCTGCTTCACGACCTGCAGTTAAACGTAAACCACCTGCTAGCACAGGGGGGGATGATGAGTGGGAAGAGTTTTAAGTAAAACTCGCTACTTATAATTGTCATTGCGATGGAATAATACAGCTGAAGCAAGAATCAATACTTGGTAGTTCCTCGCACTGACAGTCAACTTAACTTAGCCAGGAATACATGTGATTAATAATGCTATTGATGAAAAAGAAAGGGAGTTTCACTTTACTGATAAAGAATTTAAATTTATCAGTAAACTGATTGGAGAGAGAACCGGTATAGTTTTATCTGATGCGAAACGACAAATGGTATATGGCCGTTTATCTCGTCGTCTACGCCAACTGAAGCTCACTAAATTTTCAGACTATTGTGATATGTTAACCAATGGTCATGAAAGTGAGCTAATCGAATTCACCAACGCGATAACGACAAATCTCACCGCTTTTTTTCGTGAAAATCACCATTTTGACTTTTTGAAAAAGACTGTTTTGCCTGAGTTAATAAGGAAAAACTTAAATACTAAGCGTTTACGTATCTGGTCTGCGGGCTGTTCTTCCGGTGAAGAACCTTATTCCATTGCGATGTGTGTGCGTGAAGCAATTCCAAATTTATCAAGTTGGGATGTAAAAATCCTGGCAACTGATCTTGATTCCAATATGGTACAACGAGGTAAGAGTGGTATTTATACCAGTGAGCGAGTTGAAGGGTTGTCTGATTCAAGAATGAAGAAATGGGTGGAGCGAGGTAAGGGTGATAAAAGTGATAAGGTCAGGATGTCTGAAAAATTAAGAGAGCTTATTACATTTAAAGAACTTAATTTAATGGAAGGTTGGCCAATGAAAGGGCCATTTGACTTTATGTTTTGCCGTAATGTAGTGATATATTTTAATAAAGAAACACAACGTGAATTATTTGATCGATATGCAGATTTACTTCGTAATGATGCGTATTTGTTTATTGGTCATTCTGAGTCGTTAAATAAAGTGACAGATCGCTTTAACTTGCTTGGTAAAACTATCTACCAGAAGGTGAAGTAGTCATGCAGCTTAATGCGCCGCCAGCATCAGAGAAAATGCAGAAATGCCTGAGAGGTTTCCATGATATTAATCGATATTGGGATAAAACACATGATACTTTTGCTGCAAAAATATTACCGGGTGAATACTATGTCACTACAAATAAAGAAGCGATTGTGACAGTACTTGGCTCATGTGTTTCTGCCTGTATAAGAGATAAGGTATTTGGTATAGGTGGAATGAATCATTTTATGTTGCCAATTAATAAAAATATGAGCAATGTAGATATATCGGCAATGAGCAATGCAGGACGTTATGGCAATTTTGCAATGGAAAAAATGATTAATGATATATTAAAGCATGGTGGTACTCGTGAAAACCTGGAGGTGAAGATTTTTGGTGGAGGCCGGGTATTACAAAATATGCAGTCGTTGGATATTGGAAACGGTAATGTTAATTTTGTTCGTGAATACATCAGAACAGAAAATTTAAATCTTGTTGGTGAAGATGTTGGCGATATATTTCCACGCAAAGTGATTTTTTTTCCTTTAACTGGAAAAGTGAGGGTTAAGAAATTAAGACAAATGCATAACAGAACCATTTTAGAACGTGAAAATAATTATATGTCGTCACTTGAAACTCAACCTTCCGAAAGTGATGTTGAGTTATTTTAGGTTACTATAACTATAATGAGTAAAATAAAAGTAATAATTATTGATGATTCTGCATTAGTCAGACAGGTTATGACCGAGGTGTTGAATTCCGATAAGGCGATAGAAGTTGTTGGAACAGCACAGGATCCATATGATGCACGTGAAAAAATAAAAAAATTAAAGCCTGATGTTTTAACACTTGATATTGAAATGCCAAAAATGGATGGTATTACATTTTTGGCAAATTTAATGCGTTTACATCCATTACCAGTGGTAATGGTGTCGACCTTAACTCAACATGGCGCGGATGTGACTTTTGAGGCGCTGGAGTTAGGTGCAATTGATTTTGTCTCTAAGCCAACTATAAATGTCGCTGAAGGACTTGGTGAGTATTCCGAAGAAATCTGTGATAAAGTCAAAATAGCGGCAACAGTAAATGTTACTAATATCTCTGACAGGCATGCACGCCGGGCAGCGAGTTCAAGTCGTGCAAAGTCTGTCCCACCAAAATTAAGTGCAGATGCAGTAATTCAAAAACGGCAGGCGCCTAAAACGACACTGAAAACAACGGATAAAATTATTGCTTTGGGCGCTTCTACTGGTGGAACAGAAGCGATTAAAGAAGTTTTAATACGAATGCCAGCAAATAGTCCCGGTATAGTTATTTGTCAACACATCCCTGAAGCCTTTAGTAAACCCTTTGCCCTAAGAATGGATAAAAATGCGGCAATGACGGTCCACGAAGCCGTCGATGGGCAGCAAATCTTACCTGGTCACGTCTATATTGCTCCAGGAAATCGCCATTTAATCGTTGAACGCAGTGGCGCGCGTTATATTTGTCGTTTAAATGATGGGCCGCCAGTAAATCGTCACAAACCAAGTGTTGATGTGATGTTTCGTTCGGTTGCCCAAAACGTTGGTCCGAATGCAATCGGTGTCATTCTCACCGGTATGGGCACAGATGGTGCTGCTGGACTCAAAGAAATGTTAGAAAGTGGCGCGAATACGTTTGTACAGGACGAAAAAAGCTCGGTAGTCTGGGGAATGCCCGGTGAAGCTTTCAAAATAGGCGCCACAAAAGATCAGTATCCACTGGAAACAATTGCAAACGAATTGTTAAAAAGAAGTTAATGACTCAATCTTTCGTTTTACTGATCTATACTTAATACTGACTGTTTTAATGGGAAAATATTAGGCATGGATTGTGCATTATTTAACTTATGATGAATGGATAAAGTCAAAACGTTAAATAAGGATATCTTTTGTTAATAAATGGACAATTTGTCCGTTTTTAAAGGTAGGAAAGGCGAAAAATGTATCCAATAGCCGAGCCAACTATGGCTGATAATTTAATAGCAGAACATTCGGGGTTAGTTTCTCGCATCGCATACCACCTGGCGGCAAGATTGCCGGCAAGTGTTGTCATTGATGACCTTATCCAGGTGGGCATGATAGGTCTACTTGACGCTTCACAACAGTATGATGCCTCTCAAGGTGCGGCTTTTACTACTTATGCCACAATTCGAATTCGTGGTGCCATGCTGGATGAGTTACGGCGCAACGATTGGGCACCAAAATCAGTGCATAAAAGGCACCGAGATTTACTCAAAGTGGTTTCTAAAATAGAAACTAAAACTGGCCGGGAAGCGAGACCAAAAGAAGTTGCTACTGAAATGGGCATCTCGTTGGATGAATATTTTGAGTTAATTCAGGAAACCAATTCCTGTCGTATTTTAAGCTTTGTCGATGTAGGTACGGATGATGACGCCTTACGTGACAACAGCAATGTCTCTTCTTTGAATCCGGTTGAAGGAATACAAAAACAACAGTTTAAGGAACAACTGGTTTCTGCAATAAATATATTACCTAAGCGTGAAAAATTAATTATCAGTTTGTATTACGATGAGGAATTGAATTTGCGAGAGATAGGTGACGTGCTTGAGGTCAGTGAGTCTCGAGTTAGTCAATTATTAGCGCAGGCTCACTTACGAATGAGAAAGTTTATTTCTGAAAAATTCCCTCAAATATCAGAATAACCATCGTTAAATAATTGTTTGCTAATAAGCTAAACAAGACAATAATTAATAAGCATCTATACTTTCAATACTTAACAATATTTAAATAGCACTCATTAATAGCATATATATAAAGAGTGTAAGAACATCCTGTGATACGTTTCTCGGTTTATTTAGGTATTCCTCGCTAAACTCTATGAGTATTAGTGAACTCAGTTTTTGCTGGTCTATATAGGGGGTCAGAAATGACGTTAAATGATGTGTTTATGATAGTACCATCAAGTGCCGGCTTGTCAGGCGCGATCTGGTTTGTCGTGTTAGTGGTCATATTATATGTGGCTCGAAACCATGCCCATAAAGGTATTCTTTCATTCAGCGAAGCAATCCATAATGGCTTTCGTCTAAGTGCGCGTTCAGTAAAACTACTTCGCGATATATTAGTTGTTCGTAACCGTGATGTGTTGTTAGCACAAGGCCGGGAAGCAACCGAACGAATAATTGAACGAGAATTTGAACGTATTGATGCAACTGTACGAAAAGACTTATCTGAATACCCTGCGTTACATCGTCATTTAAATGAAGAAGTTACTGCGATTGATGAAAGCTTTAAAGATAGTACCGATGTACCACCAACACCACCTGCATGGGTTAAGGCGGTAGAAGCGGTAGCCAAAATCCCGGCTGCTAAAGGTGATCCTACAGTCGGAAATATCCTTGAAGACATTCATCAGTCTTTAGTCAAATCCAGTACTCGTGCTTTAGAAGAATACCGTAAAGCCAGCAGTAAACGTCATCAGCTATTACAAAAAATGATGCCACACTGGCGTAATGTTTTAAAATCTTTAACCCAAGTCGATAAGTCGGTGAATAGTTTATTAGAACGTTCGGTGACAATTGATCGTTTAATGCATGACTATGAAGACATTTTAAAGGGTACTGAAAAAGCACAGCGCATGTTGTCATCGTCTTCGATGACCCAGTTTTTTATCGCTGGTTTTGTACTGGCGATTGCCGTTGGTGGTGCATTTATAAACTTTAACTTAATCGCCCGACCTATGCAGGAAATGGTGGGTGGCTCGAACATGCTGATGGGATTCAAAACATCCAGTGTCGCTGCACTCGTTATTATTCTTGTAGAAATTTCACTTGGTTTGTTTTTAATGGAATCATTACGAATTACCCGGCTGTTTCCGGTGATAGGGGCGTTAAATGATAAAATGCGGATAAAAATGGTATGGATAACCTTTATCTTCTTATTTGCATTAGCATCGGTTGAAGCAGGTTTAGCCTATATGCGTGAAATTTTGATGGAAGATAGTCAGGCAACACTGGCACTATTGAGTGATAGTGGAGGGGTTGAAGTAACACAAAACTCAGCACTTTGGATAACAACGGCCTCACAAATGGGATTAGGATTTATATTACCTTTTGCCTTAACCTTTGTTGCTATACCTCTTGAATCATTTATCCATTCAATGCGTACTGTGTTAGGTAGCGCTACTGCTGCTTTTTTGCGTGGATTAGAATGGGCATTAAGGTTAGTGGGAACCTTGGTTAGATCGTCTGGCAAAATATTTGTTCATGTTTATGATTTTGTAATATTACTTCCCCTGGGAATAGAAAAGAAAAAAAAAAAAGAAGGTGGTGAAAAATCAACTACCTCGTCAAGTTCAAACGTGGGAGGCGTGTTATGAAAATAGGATTTAAGCCCTATTTGATACTTTTAATTTCTGTTTCATTCTTTTTGCAGTCATGCAGTGATGAGCCAGTTGTACCCAATACACGCGGTGTGTATATGTTGATGGATACATCTGGAACCTATACTAAAGAATTGAAACAAGCTCAGAAGGTCATTAACTATATTCTTTCTGAATTAGGCCCCGGTGATTCTTTTGCCGTTGCTCGAGTTGATACGGGTAGTTTCAGTGAAAAAGACATTGTTTCCAAAGTGACTTTTCAAGATCGCCCAAGTATGACAAATCAGCAAAAACGTGTGTTTCGTGAAAAAATTGATAAGTTTGTAAAAACAGTAAAAGGAAGTGCTTATACTGATATTACCGGGGGTATTTTACAGGGTATTGAGTTTTTGAATGAAGCAGAAACCGGCCATAATACTATTTTGATATTCTCTGACTTAAAAGAAGAGTTACGAAAAGGCTATAAACGCGATATTCCACTTTCTTTAAATCGCTATTCAGTGGTAGCCCTGAATGTCACGAAATTACGTTCTGATAATGTTGATCCAAAAGAATATCTTGATAGGCTGGCTAACTGGCGCTTAAAAGTCGAGTCAGGTGGCGGAGAATGGCGTGTTATCAACGACATGGCACGGTTGGAAAAAATACTCAAACAAAAGTAACACTATTTAACATTGTAGAAAGTAGTAGATTAACAAAGCCTGATAATATCAGGCTTTGTTGTTTTATAATGTTGAGAAATTATTAAAGAGTATTACAATATAAGCCGACATATTGTATGTATTAGTTTGAAGGATATTAGGCTGTGAGTCATACTTTAGAACAAACACGCAACAAACAGCCCATGTGGCTGTTTGAAAGAAACTATAGTTATCTCCGGGTCATTTTCCCCGAGATTATTGATCTACACACGAGCACGCTGGTTTATCGTGATGCACTAAAAGAGGTGAAGGTACACTGTTTAGAAGTAAGCCGCTATACCACGTTAATAGGACTAAAATTAACTTTTACGCAATGTCCACAAATACCACCAGTAGAAATGACGGTTCGTTTATATCATGATGCAGAGGTCGCCGATGTCATTTCGTATCAAAATATTACGCGATTAGTCGCGCCGTATTTCTCTGAAGAAAAAGAAACAGATAAAGATCATAAACGACAGGCAAATATATTACTTTATGAATTATTATCGGGCTGCCTGAAAAAAAGGTCTATTGAAATTGCATAGTAATTATTATTAAGGATGTTTCATCGATGGAATTGATTTCGATCAAAAGCTTAAAAAATTTAACCATATCGGTTTTTATCTTAATACCATTTCAAGTAAATGCTGTCACGGTTACTGACGCGATAAATGCAAACAAAAATAACAAGTCAGTTGAAGCGGTAAAAATACTAACGCAACTTGCTAACTCCGGAAATACCGTCGCACAATATAATTTAGCAAACCATTATAGCGCTGGTATAGGTGTACAAATCGATGAAGAGATCGCTGAGGAATGGTCAAAAGACGCGGCTCGCAAAGGACTCATACAGGCTTATTTAAACTTAAACAGCCAGGCTATCAAACCGGCTAACGGTATCTCCCTGACTTTTACGGTTAGTCCAAGTAGCTGGCTTTCAAAACAAGAGCCGAATAGATATACCATTCAACTTGCCAGTAGTCAAATCGTTTGAAGATAATAATTTAAAAGGCAAGGGTGGTTATTATCATTATGTTCGCGATGGTGTTAACCGTTATGCCTTAATCTATGGAGCATATAAAACTGTGGCTGAAGCCAATATTGCAATGAAAAAGCTGCCTGAAAAGTTAAAAAAGAAAACGCCCTGGGTTCGTAAAATTAAATCTCTGCAAAAAATTAGTAAAGATAAATAACATTATTAAACAATACGTCACTTATTACGATTTTAAATAATATCTTCGTCTGTTGTCACAGTTTTTTCATTTTTCCAATACTTGTAAAACATAAGTATAAGCTACTAGCTATATTCTTAGGCTAGAGGCTAACTTATGTTAATGACGGTTTCTTTAAAATCGCTAAAGTGAGATTACCAAATTCTTTTACCAGGCAATTCAGAATTATTATCCATCCGTCTCGATGATCACTTTGTGATTCTTCTGTGGAAGAAGTTTATGGATAAGAGTAAGCTCACAAGACTTAGGTCCTTGTGCTAGTCGAGAAATAGTAACCAGTGACTCTAGATTGCTTGTATTGGTGTGTCAGAGACTAGCTTATAAGATACAGATTGTGTTTGTTAATACATTTTTATTGCGATCAATGTAACACAATAAACTGGCTATAGTAGATAGCAGCACCAATAAAATAAAAACCCGATGCGATCACGGCATAGCCAAACACAAAATACAGTCTGCGGTACCAGGTGACGGGAGGTTCGGCCTTGAGTTGTTGCATTTGACCTGTTTTTGATAAACGTTCAATCCAGTCTGCTTTTTCTTTTGCTTCTTCTTCAACAGAGACACTTCCTGAGAACATGGTTTCATTTAATGGGAAGGTCGAACGTCTAAAATGTCCGACTAAAAGGTGAATAACAATAATGTAGGAGATGGCAAGGATGGCTTCTGCGCGATGTAACAATAATGCAATGTTGAGCGTCCAGCCCGGCAAAAAACGACTTGTTTCGATAGGGTAGATAAGCATCAGGCCAGTGATAAATAATAGCGGTATACCCCAAAATACTGCCCAGTAATCAAATTTTTCCCAGTAGGTCCAACGTTCAAACTTAGGGGCATTGCCAATTCCAAAGAACCAGAGAACACGTTGGCCAAACTCACGGAAGTCACGGGCTGTTGGTATAAGAGAATCTGGTCCAAACAGACTGAGTTTCCATGAACGCCAATCCAGGCGTGTTAGCACCAGTAAGATATGTACTATAAAACCTAGCGTCATTAACCAGCCAGCCCAGATATGAATAATTGTGGCAGATGTATAACCACCAAACCAGGATAAGATTGCAGTACCCCAGTCAGTGTTGAAATATAACCGTCCAGCACCTGTAATGGATAGTAAGGAAAATGTCAGGATCAACCCAAGATGAGTAATTCTATCGATGACAGTGAAGCGAGTTATTCTTGTAACAGTATTCATTATTATTTTCCTCGCCGTTTATTCATCAGCCAATCACGGATCCACCACAAAATACTGTGGGGTAGGAACACTACGAAAACACCAATAATCAGAAATAACATAAGGTAATGACTGTAGTATAACGTCGGGAAAGAACTCCTGGTTTTTGCATCACCGGCGGCAGGCGTATGTACTACAAAAGTTGCAAACGAGGGGGTAGCACCTTGATGGCACTTGGCACAGACATAAGCATGTTTGCGAATTGAATTCATTGGCGCATAATAAAAGTCTGCACCGGCTATCGGATCCAGACCATGACATTGTCGACAGGTTATATTCCCGCGCACTGTGTGTAGATTGTCAGCTTTATTCACATGACATGATGTGCAGCGAATTTTGCCGGAGTAATCTTTGACCAGGCGATGCACATCGGCATATCGCCCGGTTCTTTTTGTTGTGTTTGCAGGTGAGCCCGGCAGGGTTCTTTTGTGTGGCATGACCTCAATATCGTCTTCATAGTAGCCACTACTTGATTCCTGCAAGCTATATCGACGTGCGTCAGTTGTGACATCAGTTGAGGCAAATACCCAGCCTGATGTACAGGCCGGTATCATTGCTAAAACCAACAACAGTCTACTAACATTATGCATTAGATGACTACCGTTCATGGACGGTTTACCGCTTTGTCAGTTTATCGTATTTTTTTTGTAACTCTCGCAGATCTTCATTCTTATGTTTATGGCATGTCTGGCATGAGTTAGGAACCTTTGGATTTGCCAGTGTGTCTTTAGGCAACAGGGTTACAAAGACATGACTGTGAATGTCTCCAGATTCTGCACTCTTGGCGATACGTGGCATATGGCAGCCGACGCAGTTAGCAAACGAATGGATCGCATGAGGTCCTTTCTTATTGACCTGTTCGTGACATTCGAAACACACTTTTGAACCCTTATTGTAGGTTTGTGAACGGCTAGCACCACGACCAATTTCATGTGAGTAATGACACGAAGTACAGGTAACACCTTCTTTAGCATGTTTTGACATTTTCCAGTCAAGGTATTGCTGGTGATGCCCTTTTGCAAACTCGTTAGCATAAACGTGTTTTACATCACCGTCTTTGAAAGTAGTAGAGCGATAGTATGATTCGAGTGATTTACCCGGCTCATAACCAACGGGCCAACTTGAACCTTTAACATGTTTAGACTTTCCGCGGTTATGGCATGAACCACAGATCTCAACCGACACACCCATGGTTAACTTGGCTGGATTAATAATGGTGTTGCGTTTTTCATAGAGTTTCGATTTAGGTAAAGCAGCATGCCAGGATCCTTTTCCATGACAGGCCTCACAGCCGACACCAGGTTCGACAAAAGTTTTCTTTTTAAGATCAACTCCTGTCGTATGACACCCTGCACACTTCTTCAGCCAGGGTCGCTTATCCCAGTCGTGTTCGTGATAGTTTACAAAACGATTTTGATCTGCATTGAATTGTACAGGCGAAATGTAGAGGTCACCGTTCTTCTCAACGACATAACGTTGTTTCCACTGGCTACCAATGGTGTACTTGATTTCATCCACTTTCGGAATGTAGATTTCATCCAGGGGTACTTTGAGTTTCTTTTCTATTTTTTTAAAATCTTCTCTAATCTTTTTCTCATCAAGTTCTGTGATGATTACATCCTTGTTTGCTGTAGCATCTTGGGTCATTCTGCTATGTAATGTCATCTTCCATGAATCATAATGTTCAAGATGGCAAGTCTTACAGACTTCTGAACCAACATAATGTTTCGGTTGTGATAAGACGGTATCGACATCGGTATCCCCCTTATCACCAACACAGCCCGTTAATAAAAGCATTGAGTATGCCGTGATTAACACGCCTATATTAGTGTTGATTTTCATCTTGCCCCCTAACTAAAGTCATGTTCCATTGATAGTCTTAATTTAAAGGCTACAATAACCATGCCAGATTTATGATTTTATACTCTGGGAAATATAAGTTATTGAAATTTAGAAAAAACATAGCGAGGTTCGTAAATAATCTATGATTTCAGTCGGCTTTATCATGCTCTTAAATGATGCATAGCGATGTAGTTATCACAATTATGGTGCGTAGGTTGTTTTTATCGCGATTATTAATGCGTGAATATTTCAGAGTGATTATGTGTTGGGATTTTTTGAATATACTTTGAATTACGTAGGTCATGCTCGATGAAGCTCGAAGAGGTTCATAAGTGCGGTGGGAATCGAACCCGCGTCCACAAATCCTCTGCTCTTGGCTTTACATGCTTATTCTGTCTTTAAATTTAACCGGCTAACGGTATCTCCCTGACTTTTACGGTTAGTCCAAGTAGCTGGCTTTCAAAACAAGAGCCGA
>CAMYJG010000014.1 GCA_947258695.1 uncultured Ectothiorhodospiraceae bacterium
TCTTTTGTAAAAGTTTGTCTTTTTGTCATTGTTCACTCCTGGGGCTATTGTCCCCGATTTAGAGTGTCCGTTAAACTAGGGGAGGTCCACTCTGACCCCATTTATTCTTTCTTTAATTAAATGGTAAAAAGTAATAAAACCATATCAATATGGAGGCAGCAAACGCCTCAAGCCGTGCAACAAAACCCAAATCATAAAAAAAGCATTACGCAACATAACCGCGATCAAATTTACCGGAAGAGCTGATTGTTTTTCTTTAGTTTCCATTAGTTGTACGAGCCGCAATGATAACTTTTTCATCCAACTGACGGAGCGTGGCCATTCCATTATTCCGTCTATCCATTGTTTTGGAATGCCTTCACTGCCACAACCTGCCCCCACCATGCCGCCAAGTATTGCCGCAACCGTGTCGGTATCACCTCCACAGAGTATGGCTTCTTGCATAGCCGTTTCATAATCACGTGGATGACGTAAAAATATTTGTAGCACAACGGGTAAGGTTTGATAGATATATCCTGTCACACCTTTCTCGAACCCCATGCTTTTACAGAAATCTATTGCAGGTTCATTTTTACTTGCACTTTGTTTTGCTTTATTAATAAGTTCAGCAAGTTCTTTATCGTCATCAACGATACTAATTATTTTGTTTAAACACTCTTCAATATCTACGTCTTCACTCAGCGCATTTTCGGCCGCTAATGTAGCTACAATCAAGGCACCTTTTAATGCCTTGGGATCACGGTGAGTCATTAAGGTACTTTTCGTTACCAGCCGGGTTAATAATTCAGTATCCGCTCCGGCATAAACACCAATAATAGCGCTACGCATGGCAGGTCCATTACCTGCACTCCATACACCACTTTTTTCTGGTGAAAAACCCAGCCATAACTTTATAAGAGATTTTAAGGTAGCCAGGCCAATCCCAGCGGGTAATCCAAGTAACCACCAGCGTAGTCGCTTAGCAAGTTGCTTAGCAAAAACTAAATCATCATTGCCACTTACCAGTAATGATTGCATAACTAAACAGGTATGTTCCGTATCATCCGAAATCATTCCGTGTTTAAAGAAGAATCGATGTCGTAATGGACATGGCTTAAGTTTTTTGATCCGCAAGGGAGACATGCCTTCAAAAGGTAAACCTAATGAATCACCCACCGCTGTGCCGAGTAAACAACCTTGAATGGAATTGTGCAAATCAGTTTGTTGTGGTTCATTCATAATTTTTCTCTTACAACCATTAAAGCAAAGCCCAGTAAATTCATACCGCGCCATTTTGCAGGATTCATTGCATCGGGATTAGTTTGTCCCATGCCGATGCCCCATATCCTGTCACGTGGGCTAGCCTCAACGATTATTTTAGAACCACTGGCTAATAAAAATTCTTTTAATTCTTTATTCTGCGAAAATTTTGCACTATTACCTCGCACAACAATTTCAAAGCGCTGCTTATTCCATAGCTCGTTATCATAACCTTTCACTAACCGCCCTAGCTTTTTGGCTTCATGAGGATCTTGTGTTGCTAAAATTTGATTTAACATTGCATCATCACGAAATAAACGTGCTTTTTCTGCCATCATATAATGTTCAGCCGTTGGATAAGTGACGCTATCGATTTCAAATTCAGCGCTATACCACTGGCTTAAACATTCCTTACCAACCCTTGAGTAATTTTTTGCGGTATGTCCCCAGAAAAAAAGATAGTCGGCTTGGTAGCCTTGTGCCAGGTAATTGAACAATCCAGCTTTATCTTTAATTGATGCCGAGTCTATTTTTGATTCTGACATATTCACGCCCCCTGTATCATACGCATTCTTTTGCCAAGCTCACGAATCGCTTCATTAATCTTTTTACCGGTATTCATTTCTTTTCGTACAAACTCCGCTTTAGCGAGAACATTCATTACATCGTCAATTTTTTGAGCCGGGTAACATGCATTGTTTTCTTCATTTAAAGCTTGAAGCTGGCACGCAGCTATCTCTTTTATATTAAACCGTGTTGCGACATCTCGTATTTCATTCAACTTTATATTTTGCTGACTCATTGCGAGACCCTCCTTATAAAAACCAAATTTTGATTTATTTGTTGACTCCGCTTGACTTAGTGTAAAGTTTACACTATCTTGTTAGTGTAATCAATACACAAAGTAGAGGAAGAATCATGTATCAATACGAATATCCACATCCAGCGGTTACCACTGATGTCGTGATTTTTACGGTACGCGATAAGCAATTGAAATTGTTACTTATTATGCGTGGTGGTGAACCATATAAAGGTAAATGGGCACTACCTGGTGGCTTCGTGCAGCTAGATGAGGACCTGGAATCAGGCGCTCGCCGTGAACTTGCTGAAGAAACCGGTGTTTCCGGTGTTTACCTCGAGCAACTCTACACTTATGGCGCAGTTGATCGAGATCCACGGGAACGGGTTATCACCGTCGCCTACTATGCATTGATTCCTTCAGATCAAATTGTGCTGCAAGCGGCTACCGATGCCGAAGCAGTTGGTTGGTTCTCAATGGATGAGTCACCTGAATTAGCTTTTGATCATCAAAACATCGTTGATATGGCTCATCAACGACTGATATCGAAACTTGATTACTCAACGATCGCATTTCAGTTTATGCCTGAAGAATTTACTTTGGGTGAATTACAGGACGTTTATGAAATTATTTTACGAGAAGAAATGGATCGTCGAAATTTCCGCAAATGGATGTTGGCATTAGACCAAATCAAAGAAACCGGTAATGAAAAGCGTGAAGGCGCTCATCGTCCGGCAAAGTTATACGAAGTCATTAACCCCGATAAGGTTGAGATTATTAAGTGATAGGAGGTTGTTATGAACACTTTAACATTAGCACATTACTACACCACACCTGATGTTCAGGAAATGGCGGACTATGTCGGTGACTCACTTGAACTGGCACTCATCGCTCAACGCGAAAAGGCCGATCGTATTGTATTTGCTGGCGTGAAATTTATGGCTGAAACAACCAAGATTATTAATCCAGACACTCAAGTGATCTTACCCGATGAAGCTGCAACCTGTTCACTGGTCACGCAGACAGATATAGATGCTTTAAAACAATGGCGTGAACAATATTCAGATCATGTCCATGTCAGTTATATCAACTCCAGTGCTGAACATAAAACCATATCTGACTGGATTGTTACCTCTCGTAATGTTGATGACATTATTGCTGATCTTTATGCACAAGGAGAAAAAGTGATTTTCTCACCTGATCGTAATATGGGAGCTTATTTAAATTATCAATATGGATACGAGATGCCGGTATGGAATGCGGTTTGTGAAGTACATGATAAGTTTAAAGATGAACAGATCAATTACATGATGAAGCAAGCAGGTTCAGAAGGTAACGTATTTTTACTGGCACACCCTGAATCTCCATTACCCGTTTTAAAGCTGGCTGACTTTGTTGGTTCAACCAAACAAATGTTGGACTGGGTAAAAGAGTTTAAGGGCGAGGCACACAATATCTTCATAGCAACAGAAGAAGGTTTGTTGCATAACATGCGACAACTACGCTCAGATTTAAATTTACAGCAAGCGCCTATTTATAGTGGTTGCCAGTGTAATGCCTGCCCATATATGAAACGAAACACGGTTGAGTTAGTAAAACAGGCACAACAAGGAAAAGGCTTTGAAATTAACTATCTTGATGAAGATACGATAGCGAAAGCAGTTAAACCTATTGAAAGGATGTTGTCATTTAGTGAAAAACAAATGAATAAAAGTGCAGCATAAAAATGATGGGTAAAATTCCCCCACCCTAACCTTCTCCCATAGGGGGGAAGGAATATAAAGAAGCAGGAGGTGTATTATGATTATTAAATATTTCAAAGGTGAACCAAACACTTATGTTATCCGTTATAAAAACGGTATCGTAAAAAAAGAAGGTGCAGGATTAACGTTCTGGTATTGGCCACACAACACCTCAATTGCCACAGTGCCAATCATTAGCCAGGATGCACCGTTTATATTTAATGAAACAACAGCGAATTATCAGGAGATTAGCATTCAAGGCCAGTTAAGTTACCGCCTGGTTAATCCGAGTGAAACTGCAAAAGTTTTAGATTACACCATTGATGCAAAAACACGTCGTTTCCTCAGTAAAGATCCCGAAAAGTTAGTCAGTCGCGTTATCAATGCAGTACAGGCGAATACTCGTAGTGGCGTAAACAACTTATCGCTAGATGAAGCTCTGATTAAAGTGAAGGAACTTACCACAGAAGTTTTAGCCAGCGTGCAACTTGAGCCAAAGCTAAAAACATTGGGTGTTGTAATTGAAAGTCTTTATTTCACCGCTGTTAAAGCAACACCTGAAATGCAAAAGGCACTTGAGGCTGATTATCGTGAAAGTTTACAGCAACGATCTGATTTAGCTATCTACACTCGGCGTAAAGCTGCTGTTGCGGAAGAAAGCAAAATAAAAAATAGTGAGCTCGACAATGAAGTTGAACTTGAAGAACGTCGCCGTGAACTTGTTGTTAAACAAAGTGAGAACCGCATCAAACAGGCACAGGCTGAAGCCAAGGCATTAGAAATGGAAGCCGAGGCAGAAACTAAGGCAGATGAGATTCGTTATCGCTTATATAAAGACTTATCGCCACAGTCTATGGTTGGTTTGGCAATGAAAGAATGGGCTGCCAACGCAGGTACGATAGATAATTTAACTATTACACCTGACCTGGTCAGTAAAGTGGTAAGTTATATTGGAGGCGGTTCAAATGATTGATCAAGTTACTGATAATCAAACTTCACGAGTGAGTGCGGGTATTAAACCGGCACTCACTCGTAAGCTATCTCGAATGATGTATGAGAAGGTGATTATCGTAACGCGTGAAACGGAACTGGAAGAATTAACCGCGCGTTTTAATACAACAGAACAAGCTAAGTTTTATTTAGAACATGCCGGACAATCTTTTACCCCAATCGAGCAAGCACACGCTCGCTACCAGGAAACACTAAACCAGTTGCGGACAATAATTCCACGCGGCATTAAATCACAAGTGATATCACGTAACCTGGTTCCTCAATTTACCTTTGGAGAACATGATCTGATCATTACTATTGGTCAAGATGGCTTAGTAGTGAATACGGCCAAGTATTTAACGCATCAACCTATTGTTGCAATTAATCCTGATCCAACCAACATTGAAGGGGTGTTATTGCCTTTTGATCATTTAAAGGGGATGCCAATATTAAAAGATATTTTATCCGGTAACTCTTTAATAAAAAAAATCACCATGGCAAATGCCAGCATGAATGACGGCCAGGAATTATTGGCTTTTAATGATTTATTTATTGGTCCGCGTACACATACTTCTGCACGCTATGATATATCGCAGGGAAACATGAGTGAGTTTCAGTCCAGTAGTGGCGTTATCATTTCAACCGGGGCTGGCTCAACCGGCTGGATGCGTTCAGTCTATACCGGTGCAGTCGGAATTATTAATGCGCTGGGTGGTCAAGTTAGTATGCCGGAGAATAATGGACAAATGGAATGGGACGAAAATATCTTAACCTATGCGGTTCGTGAACCCTGGCCTAGCAAAAGTTCACAAGCCAATATGGTTTTCGGAGTTATCACTCCCGACAACCCGCTAACTCTAACTTCGCACATGAGTGATTATGGGGTTATTTTCAGTGATGGGATGGAAAAAGATTATTTAGCTTTTAATGCTGGGTTAACCACAACAATTAGAGTTGCAGATACTAAAGCGCACTTAATCCTTGCTTAAATTATAGGCAGCTGGAGTCTCTTTAAGTACTCCGGTATCTTTCCGAGATTCGATGCCTGGGTTTGTGATTCCAAATTCACTTTATTGAATTCACGTCTCACACTGATATTTTTATGTTTACGAGCCATTTTCATTTCCTATTAAATGATGATTCCTCTTATTAAAACCCGACACCTATATCAGGTGCCGGGAGTTAGATAAGGATCACCTCCTGTTTAAGTTACGTTAACTTATTCATGCAGATTGATTCGTACGGTGTCTTTTACAACACCATCCAATCCGCCGAATACAGTTAACTTGTCGACTTTCTCTGTTACTTTTTCCAGAACTTCCAGTTCTTTCAAACGCATTAAAGTCGGGTTGTCTTCCATTAAACGTGCAGTGTTTAACAGTGAACGTGTCGCTGCAGTTTCTTCACGGCGTTTAATCACATTCGCCTGTGCCACTTTTTCAGCCTCAACCACCTGGTTCAGGATGTCTTTCATGTCACCCGGCAGAATCACATCTTTCACACCAATACTACGTACATCAATTCCGAACTCGCTGATTTTTTCGTGTACTGCAACGAAAATCACACCGTCCAGTTCGTCTTTGTTAACCAGTAGAGTATCCAAACTACGAGTACCCACTGCCTGACGTAATGCAAACTGCATTTCGCGGTAGACGTAGTCGGCCATGTTGACTAACTTGCTACGCGCCATTACCGGATCAGTGATCTGGTACTGTGCAGTCAAGTTCACACGCAGGCTTACTTTGTCTTTAGTCAGGATTTCCTGACCCTGGACTTCCATTGCCTGCATACGCAGTTCAACCTGTTCAACTTTTACGTTACGGTTGAACTTCCAGTAAGCGTACAGTCCTGGTTTCAGTGTCTGTACAAACTCACCGTCAACAATTAACAAACCAACATGGTTGTCTGCCACTTCACTGATTGTCACGAAGTTGATGACTTCACGTGGCATCGCATCCATACGAGCGTGTGCAATTAAACCCACTTTATCTTTTGCCACTGCAAAGTCTTGTTTGATGTTCAGCACTTCGACTTTCACATCAACCGGACCATTCCAGTACAACTGGCGAGTACCCGGTGCTAATACACCGTTTAACTTACCGTTTTTGTACACCAGTCCTACTTCGTACTCACCCAGCTCAACCAGCTGGAAATACTTATCCACTAAATCGCGGTTTTCTTTCACCAATACGTCAACGTATGGGTGGTTAAACTCTGGCACTGTCAGGTTATGAACCTCAACCGCGACACGACCTAACAGGTCAAAAACACGGTAGATGCCCGGTTCAAGAATCTCGACAATGCTGCGATCTTTTAAATACAGGGCACGTTCATGCTGTGCGATCACAATACGTTTTAATCCGAACATCGTTACTTCTCCTTCTATATATAAAGTTTGGAAAACATCCCACATCTCGGTCACGGGGATATAACGGGTGTTGTTGCGGGTATTAAGTTACGCCTGGGCTGGATACAAACCCTTTTCATATTCCAATTGCAATATGATCATGGAGTGTATCCTCCCTATTGTTCCTTACTACTGGCAACAACACGTTGTTATACCTCTGGTAATCAACATGCTGCGGCATTTAAAACGCATTACTTGTTCAAATCACAAGGACTCAATCAGTAAATTGTTCTAAAGCCACGGGGATGTTTCCCCTTGTGGTGGTATTAGCCACCGATTATGCGGAGTCGAACCGCAGGCTTTCGCCTTTACCATGGTCAGCTTTTAAGGCTGTAGTGGCGTATAGTGGGAATCGAACCCACGACCCATCGATTATCAGTCGATTGCTCTACCCTACTGAGCTATATTCGCATGGTGCATTTGAGGTACTTAACTATTTTGTATACACCTTGTTATCTCAACTTAAGTGCACAGGACAGGTATACAGAACCTGAACCGTTAAACAGATAAATAACCAACAACGCTTCTGAATTACGTTAACTACAACGCAATCGCAATTTTTACGACTACGTGAGCAGTCCTATTACTACTCACGCTTTCTTCTTACTTCCACCACTGAATCCTTTTAGGACACAGTTTCTGCAAAAATGACATTTGATCAGCCAAAATTTTGCGGTTTTTTAAAATTAACCATTCCGCATAATTTGGCGTGTATGGCACTGCATGTAATTTCATACCTGCTTCTTCTGGTGTACGGGCAGCTTTACGTTGATTACATCGACGACATGCTGTCACCAGGTTTGTCCAACCATCTTTGCCACCCCTGGAGGCAGGGATAACATGATCACGTGTCAGGTTTTTACCTGAAAACTCATTCAAACAATAAAGACATGTATGCCGATCACGGCTAAATAACTCTCTATTGTTTAATGGTGGTATATCCATAAACTTTGAACGCTTCGTGTTACCTCGTACTGCAATCACCGGATGAACATCTAAGTAACTACGCTCATTTTGTATACGGTTAATTCCTCCATAAAAGCGATAAGGTTTATCACCCAATGTCCATGCAACCTGGTCTTTGCAGTAATGCACTGCTGCATCTTCCCAGGAGATCCATGACACGGGTTGTCCTCCAATATCTAATTTTAAAATTAACGCATTCATTGTTTTTCCTTGCATTACAAAAAGGGTCTTTAACAATTTGGAAAGTAATAGTTTGTCTTGGTGCGTGAGACAGGAGTCGAACCTGCGTGCTAAAAAGCGGGAGGGCTTAAACCTCCTGTGTATCCCAATTCCACCACTCACGCGACATTATTAATAAAAATTGGTGCACCTCCAGAGATTCGAACTCTGAACAAACTGGGTCTAAGCCAGCCACGTCTGCCAATTGCGTCAGAGGTGCATAATTTGGGGCGATACATCAGACTCGAACTGATATCTACTTGCTTCACAAACAAGGGCTTTAACCGATTAAGCTAGTAACGCCATAAATCTTATTTAAATTTTTTCTGTTCACGTTCTTCACTCATTCGACGGCGAAGGATGAAATACATGCGCGCATTAAAATGAGACACTTTGTTTTGTTTAGCTTTGTTTTTCATTACAACCTCCTATTGTCATTTTCATTATTGTGGCAGCCCTTGCAGGGATCGAACCTGCGATAACAGAGTCAAAGTCTGTTGTGTTACCAACTACACCAAAGGACAATAAAATTGGTCTGAATATAGGTCGCTTCGCACTTCCCTGTGCTCGCGCGACAGAGCCCACCCCATGAACGAAGTGAGTGCTTTGGGTGTTTGTACTTCCTTGTACTTCAGATTTGACAATTTTGTCCGGAACAAAATTGGTCGAACTTTAGTTCGCCCTTCAGGGTGCAAACCATGGACGGTATGCAACAACCTACGACATCTCGCTTCCAAGGCGAGGACTCTAACCAGGCTGAGCTACATTCAGATAAACACCAACTGATACGTTGGCGGTACTTACGTACTACCACACCTTGAAATCGGAGGTGGTGATCCGGTTAACGGACGGTTAACACGCTTATATATGGTGGTCTCTTTTTAAGCTACCTGTCCTTTAGTGAATGGTATAAACAAAATATTATGA
Organism: uncultured Ectothiorhodospiraceae bacterium; assembly: GCA_947258695.1. Lineage (GTDB taxonomy): Bacteria > Pseudomonadota > Gammaproteobacteria > UBA6429 > Thiohalophilaceae > JAGLTQ01. The sequence goes on from CAMYJG010000014.1 coordinate 9,290, forward strand.
TAAACACTTTGTTCATACCACTCCCCATTTTTTAGTTTCTGTTTTTCAATACGACGTTTTGTTTTATCTGACTTTTCATGTACACCACCTTTTTTCATAAGTGGATGATCATGAAAGGGGTTACGTAACTTTGTCTTAGTTACTATTGTTTTCATCTTCATTTTATTACTCCAGTTTTAATTCAACGATAAATGGTGGGCGCAGAAGAATTCGAATCTTCAATGCATTTAAGCGCCGGATTAAAAGTCCGGTGTCATACCATTAGACGATACGCCCTTCATAATTGGTGGAGCTACTCGGTAACGATCCGAGCCATCAAGCTTGCAAAGCTTAAGTCTGTCCCATACAGCAGCCCCATTATTTATTGCGAACCAGCAATTTTAATTGCGAGTTCTCTTGCTTGACTAAACTTACTGTGCTCTTTATTGGCAATCCACGCATTACGGATAAACCAGCTGGCATTTGTATAACTTGCCAGTTTACGAATGGGTGGAATGTTCATGGTGGCAACAGCATTTTCATATTGGTCATACAGATTCTGATTTACCATTTCACACTCCTTTACGTTAAAAATTAATAGTTAAGAAAAGCTGAGACTACACTTTTTGCACACTACCTTTTGACGGGTTACCGATTCACTTGCAGGTCAATCGTTGCCGCGTATCCACTTAAACCAGACCGGAGTCTGCATTTAAGTAATAATGCATGGCTGCTTTTTTTAACGTGTAGCGATTCACGTGTAACATGAGTTTTACTCAGTTAACGTCTTACCGTGTAGCTTGCGGCCACTAAAGAAGAGCTATCTTCAACGTGCAGTTGTTAACTAACGTCCTTTGGCTTGCGACCGCCGGACTGCCTGTCTTCTTTTGCAAGGACAGGATTAAGCCATTTTCAAACTCATACCAGGACGCGTCTTTGCGTTTTACCTTTCGGTGAAATATCAGGAATCGAACCTGAAACATACGATTCGGCGTCGTAAGCTCAACCATTGAGCTATATTTCCAACCTGCGAGGATGTGCGCGTCCTGGTGGTTTCGCTAAGCTTTTACTTAACAAAATGCCACACACCCAATGTCTTTCCCCTGCCGGGTAATAAACCGTGCTTCAAGTTAATGTGCTGAAAAACCCATTCCCTTTTACACTGCACTGTGCCCTTGTCTGCAAAACTCGGACTACAGTACTATCGCTTACCTCTCACAATTCATCGTGGTGCCTCCGGTGTTGGCTGGCGACCAACGTTCACTTGCCCCCTTTTCAGGTACGCATGTGTCAGACCGGCACAATTTCATTGCTATCTCCCGCAATGCAGAAGACTAACGAAGCGCGACTTGCTTGAATGTCCTTTATAAAAAGGCGAGGCGCTGCAGGAGACAACCTCTTTCACATCATTGCTGATGCTTATCACCGTCAAGCCGGTATGTTTTTAATGTCTACGTTAAGACAATCCGTTTAAAACGAATTTGGCTCATAGGGCTGGATTCGACAATTTTGTCAGGAACAAAATTGGTCAAACTTTAGTTTGCCCGCAGGGTGCAGGCCATGGACGGCCTGCAACAACTGACATACAACTACTTAACAGGGAGTCCGCCTACCAATGGCGCACCTATGAATTAAAAAATCACTGTGGCCAGGTTCCCCACCCTGGCACCCAATCTAAATTAACATCCCGCTTCACTTACCGTTTGTTACATAGGTGATGGTCGAATACATAACAAACCGGTACGAGACACAACCAACGCTCACCAGCGTTCACAGTGAACCACTAAAAACTATTACTTTCCAAATTGTTAAAGAGCACGCCTCTATGGGAATAATCCCGGGGCACATCCCGTTCTGGGATAAATTCAGGGCATAAAAAAACCCCGCTTGGTTAATACCTCACGGGGTTTCATATTAGAAATTCCGTGGAAGGCATCGACATATACCTTCCACGAACACTGTAAGCAGAAGGTTAATTCATACCGAAATAATTACTATCCTGTTCATGTCTCTCATTAATAGAAACAACAGACAGCAATGCACCGGCACATGGATTTATGAGCGACAACAGATCGCTGCCCATCCCTGTGGGTGTTAAATTATTTAAACTATATGTTTTAAAATGTGTCATTAATGTTCCTAAATATTGCTTCCTCTAATTCAATGCCGGCTAGTATAGTTATTCATTTCAAGAATGCAAGATTTTTTTTCAAGTTTCTTGTATTATTAGTTTTACCTAATATTCAGGAGATTAAATATGCCGGATAAGAAAAATCCTACCGCTGTGCAAATTGGACAACGCATTAAGCAGGCAAGAAAAATGGCGGGATTTGACACAGCTGCACAGTTATTAGAAAACATAAATGACTGGGGTACGGGAAGACTAGGTAATTATGAAGCCGGTATTTCTATACCTTCACCTGATGACATTAAAACCATTGCCGATATTACCGATTCATCGCCTTGCTGGATTATGTTTGGTCATGGCCCCATACGATCGACAGGGCGCGATATCCAGGCAATTCGTCATCAAAACTTTTTTTATATCTTTGAAGGCTGTAAATCAAAAAAAGGCATGATGTCAAAATTCCTGAAAGCTATAGGACTCTCAAGAAAAAAAGTCGATGAACATCTTAATAATCCCTTTCTCTCACTATCTGATCGAATAGCCCGAAAATGTGAGAAGTTTGCACAAAAATCTCCCGGCTGGATCGATACTCAGCATGTAGAAACCGATCCCATTTGTGCCGCTTTTCCTGAAGATATGCAACGCCTGATGATGATATATTCTGAGCTGGATAAAACAGATAGAAACAAGCTGCTAAAAATTGCCGAATGTTTTAATTAATGAAGTAGCAGCTTAAAATTACTCAATTTTCCTACTTATTTTTGCTATTATAATCTTCGTAATACAATGAAACGCCCTAAATCATTAAAAAATATTATTTAATATCAAAAACTTAAGTAATAACATAAAAAATACTGGTTTATTAGTGCTTTCTGATATGGTTTTTCGGAATAGTTCCTGATAAAATTAGTCAACTTTTAAAGACATTCTTACAATATTAGGTGAATTTATAATGGAAGCAGTAGTAGACGGTAAAACAATTGAGCTATCTGAAGCAGGCTGGTTATTGAATCTTGACGAGTGGAGTGAAGAGTTAGCCAAGCAAATTGCTGTTAATGAAAACGTTGGTGAACTGACTGAAGAGCACTGGAACATTATCAACCTTGCGCGTGAATATTTCGAAGAAAATGGCAGCGTTTGTGAGCCTCGTAAATTCTCAAAACTCATGCAAAAGAAATATGACAAAGATCATTCTAGTCAAAAATACATTTACTCATTATTCCCAACGGGTTTAATCAAATGTGCTAACAAGATTGCTGGTTTACCACGTCCTAAAGGTTGTAGCTAAACAAAATAGCTACAAAAAATTTTAAAAAAGGAACGCATTTGCGTTCCTTTTTTTATGCTCAAGATATAATTTTAATTTAAAGTTTTTTATACTTAAGGCTCATTAAATAAAAGAGTCCACTATGACCACTATCCCCGATCAAGAAGAACAAATTCGCCAATCACACGCCGTATTAATTCACCAGGTGGTACATGCCTGTCAGAATGACACGGCAAAACAGCAGCTCAAACCGATGTTAGATATGGCAACACAGCAAAACTGGCATGAACTCGTTGCGGCAATTAATAAAATTGTTGCCGGTGATCGTGGAGAAGATTTATTAGCCCCGTTAGATGATGAAGACAAAGTGATTATTAAAAGCATCTTACTTGGGTTACAAAATCCGGCCAGTTTGCCCGATGTCAATCAAAAGGCTGATCCCACCATGGCGGCGCCCGGTCTTGCCAGTATGATCAATGCCGCTTGCCGCGGTGATGCCCAGGCATTACAAGCAGCATCCTTTATGGCCGATCAAATGACTAATACCCAGGGTGATATGCGACAGCTTGGTGGCATTATGAAAAAACTCATTGATGGTGAACGTAATCCCGATGTGTTAACAAAAAAGATGACCGCTAATGGCAAACAACTGGTTATACAGTTACTTGACGAGCTAGCTAAACTAACCGACCAATAATAGTCATACTAATGTGCTAAAGCACATTGAAATAAAAATACGAATAAATCTATAGTTATCATATCAATTCAAATTAACGCCTAACTGAGTAAACTGATATGAAACTACCTCACTTCACCACATTATTAACCTTACTCGCTATAAGCATTACGCCTGTTTCGAGTTATGCCCAAGATGACACGATGACTGTGTCAATAAAGCGAATGAAAATGGAAACGGCATTACGTATTGCTCAAGCCGCAATAAAACAATGCCGAAAAGAAGGTGTGCAAATTGCTGTAACTGTTGTCGATCGTAGTGGTCATGCACAGGTAGTGTTACGTGATGTGTTAGCGATGGACATTACCTTACCCATCAGTAAACAAAAAGCCCACACGGCAATGGCTTTTAATACCCCGTTATCACAAATGGAATCGCGTTTTACCAAACCGTTCCAGGTAGCTAAGATTGATGGTTTAGTTGTCAGTGCCGGTGGTATTCCTATTAATATAGGTGGTTCTATACTCGGTGGCATCGGGGTTAGTGGTGCACCATCCGGTGAAACAGATGAAAAATGTGCAAAAGCTGGTTTAGCCGCGGTAAGTGAAGACCTGGAAATGGAATAAAGTAAAATAACAGCTAGCCCGGGTTAGCTGTTATTTTTTCAAAAAAGAAACAATTATATCCAGCACCTCTTTAGAAAATAAAAGAGTAAAATGACTTCGTTTCACTTCATGACTTTCAATGGCCTGTTCTAATGTTGTTTCATATAAATTAACAGTGCCATCATTAGGTTTCTGCAAGGCCTTAGGTGCTAACAGGAGTCCAATTCCTATACTTTGTGTACCGGCAATCATGCAGGTTTTAATTTTTTCACTCCAGGCCGGTGCATTACCTAATAAACCTTTCACGATTGACTTACCTAATAAGTATTTAAGTATTTTTTTCTGGCTTAGATAATCAGCAACGGCACTGCCATTAAGTGGCGATGCAATCATGACGACTTTACCTATTTGCTTAAATTCATAATGGTAAAACAGATGTTGTAATATAATTCCGCCCAAACTATGCGCTATAAAATGTAGCGTTGATTCATCAATGGCAGATGCAAACTGGTAAAGTTTTTTTGCATTTTGTTCTGGTGTTTTGAATACACTGGAATAACGAAACGTATAAACCCGATAACCTTGCTGTTTTAATTTATAGCGCAGATAAAATAACTCGAATCCTTTCATCCAGATTCCATGGACAAGAACAACAGCTTCTTTATTAGATGCACTCATACCAATTAACTTTAGCGTGGAGTTTATTTTAATGCAAAAAAAAAGGGAGACCATTTTCATGGTCTCCCTTTTCAAGTATGACTTTTTTACTATTTAGCCAAGCTTTGCTTTAATCGCATCAATCACGGCATCACTTGATGTCGCATCAACACTGATCAGGCTGCCTTCTTTTTCATAGAAACCGGCTAATGGTGCCGTCATTTCATTGTAAACATCTAAACGATTGCTGATCGCTTCTTCGGTTTCATCCTCACGTTGTACAACATTACCGCCACACTTATCACACTTACCTTCTTCCTTAGTTGGGTTTGATTTAACGTTATAAATTTCACCACAATCTTCACAAGTACGACGTGTTGTTAATCGATCCAGAATAACTTCTTTAGGCACCTGGATATCAACAACCATATCCAACTCTTCACCCATATCAGCTAATAATGTTTTTAATGCTTCAGCTTGTGGAATAGTACGCGGGAAACCGTCTAACAAATAACCCTTTTTACAGTCGTCTTCTTTTAAACGTTCACCCATGATACCCATGATTAAGTCATCAGAAACCAGGTCACCGGCTTTCATTGCTGCCTGCGCTTGTTTACCCAGCTCAGTTCCAGCTGCAACCGCTGCACGCAAAATATCACCCGTTGAAATCTGTACTGAACCATCCATTTTGGTCAGTAATTTGGCGACAGTACCTTTACCTGCACCCGGTGCACCTAAAAGAATTAGTTTCATTTGTTTCCCCTTAATTAGTATTAAATAGTGATTACACTATATTCGGTTATCTAAATTTTTAGTTGTCGTATTCTGCCTTTTAGTCGCGCCTTACACCAATTAATAAGCTTGAGGGCAGCCAAGAAATACTTAATCCCAAGCTCCGTTATTTCTCTCATGTTGATTGCTTATTCCAGCATCTATATTAGCATTTACTTATAAAGCAGATGGAAGATTGTAATTAAGCGCTAAATAGAACACTATTTAAACTTATAATAAGTACGGTAAATAAAATCATTCTAACTATGACTTCAGTACGATTTAAATCTCAAGAAGCAAAACAAATCAGTATGCGTCTTGTTTTCTGGGCATTTACCTCGATTTATCTATATATCGCGGATCAAGCTAATATCCTGACGATACCCAGTGTTGGCATCAACATAATTGTTTATGGCTACCTTAGTATGCTGATGCTAACGGCTATTAGCATTTATTATTACCCTGATTATTTTCCGCGTCGTGTTTTCAGTATTACACTTGATGTAACAACAGCAACCGTTATTATTTTTTACAGTGGCGGCGTAACCAGCCCGGCTTTTTTACTTTACATCTGGTTGCTCTCAAGTAACGCCATTCGATTCAGTAAGCGAGAAGTTTTTATCAGCCAGGCAATGAGCCTGATTGGCTTTAGTTTTATCCTGGTAACGACAATCGATAACCTGCTCCACCCTATACAAAGTATATTCCAGGTACTTACCCTGATAATTTTCCCGCTTTATTTAAATAAACTCATGCAAATAAAAAATACGGCAAAAGAACAGGCAGAGCTTGCCAGTAAAACGAAAAGTGAGTTCCTCGCCAATATGACTCACGAATTACGCACCCCGTTAAATGCCATTATTGGCTATAGTGAACTGGTTAAGGACGAAGCCGAAAGTGAACAACATACGCAGTATATAAATGACCTGGATAGAATCATAACTTCCAGCCATTATTTACTAGGTATCATTAACGATATTCTGGATGTATCAAAAATAGAAGCCGGAAAAATGGATGTTCAGATATCTGAGGTAAATCTACCTGAACTACTTGTTGATGTTGCTGATATGTCAGACCAGGCATGTAAAAAAAATAACTCACATTTACATGTCAATATTGATCCTGATCTTATACATATATCTACGGATAAAAGTAAATTACGACAAGCTCTCACTAACCTGGTAAGTAACGCTGTGAAATTTACTCATAATGGTGTTATTAATTTAAATGCAGAATGCATTTATGAAAACAAGAGTGACTGGCTTAAATTCACAGTTCGCGATACAGGCATAGGAATGACTGAAGAACAATGCAAACGCGTATTTACTCCTTTCGTTCAGGCTGATAATTCGTCCACCAGGAACTATGGAGGAACCGGGCTAGGACTTCCCATTACAGAAAATTTTTGTAAGTTACTCGGTGGGTCTATTGATATAACAAGCAAGCAGGGCGAAGGCACCAGCGTAACAATAAAACTGCCGTTACAAAAAACAAACCCCGCATAAAGCGGGGTATGTAAAAAAGAATAAATATATTTCTTATTTATTGTTTAGTAACAGCAGTAGCTTGTGGACCTTTAGGACCATTTTCTACTTCATAGTTTACAGTTTGACCTTCCGCTAACGAACGGAAACCTTCACCTTGAACTGCTGAGAAGTGCACGAATACATCTGCACTACCGTCTTCAGGAGAAATAAAACCAAAACCTTTTGAGTCGTTAAACCATTTTACAGTACCAGTTGCCATGTAAATTACCTTTTATATTTATTGTTAAAAGATTTAATTGCAATCTTTCGTTAGTAAATTACAGGAGATAACCGAGATGGACTTCTGAAATAACCTAAGAATATGCAATATAACGTCTTAAGTTTAACCTGATAACCAACCAAAATTCTATAGTTTAAATAAATTATAATGCTTATCAATATCACTACATAATAATTTTCTTATATAACTTTAAACCTCTTCAAAGCCACAAAAAATGTGCTCTATACCCAGTTTTACTCATAAAATTGAGCTACGATATATCAACATTGTTAAGTTGTAAAAGTGATCAATAAAATGGAAATATCGCGATATCTGCCCTTTACTAGTAAATGGGTCAACCCATTCCAAAATGGCATTTTTTTTAAGCTCAATGAAAAATACCCACGTTTTAGTTTTGCGTTAAATATCACCGTTGCACTGAGTGGCATACTATTCCTGCTGATATTTCCATACCTGTTAATAACAACCCCTTTTGATCTTTATGACACGGTTATTCATGCAGAAGAATTAAAAGACTGGATCGATGCCGCTATTCAATTGCTGATAATTGTTATTAGCGGTGGATTTAGCTGGGCTATTTATAAGCTTAAATTTGCAAAACCTTCCGGCCTGGATATTACGGAAGAAAAATTTCCGCATTTATATAAACTCATCCAGGAACTACGCGAAGAATTTGCTAACCCTAAAATTGATCAGATAATTTTACGTGACAAATATGAAATTAAAGTGATTAAGACTCCGCGTACAGGTTTACCATTTATGAACAGCAGTACCCTAATTATTGGCTTACCTGTTTTACAAACAATGTCACCCTTATATTTTCGCGCACTATTGGCACGCAAAATAGGACAGCTATCCACCCAGCATACGCCGATATCCACCCGACTTTGTTTTTTAAATGATATTTGGTGCCAGTTTAAAGTAAGTTGTAAGCATTCCAGGAATCCTTTTGCAAAAGCACTTGGCTTTTATTTCCAGGTTTATTGTGCAATTTACCAAACCTTTCTTATGCCACTATTACAACAGGAAGAACTTGAAGCCGACAGTTATGGAATGGACCTGGTTCATATACAGGATATGGTTGAGTGCATTGTTTATGATGAAGTCGTGGCACAATTTCTGGCGAAAAAATACTGGCCCAAAATTTATCACATGGCGAAGCGTTCAAAAGTCCCTGAATTTTTACCCTACGCACAAATGACTAAAGTTGTTAAAGCAGGGATTACCGATGATGAAATATCACAAACCGTTCAGGCAGCGCTCAAAGTTGAAGAAATAAACCCTGCCCCGATGCCTTCTTTACGACGCCGACTCAATCACCTCGGCCAGGCAAAACCCTTACCGCCTAAACGCCTGGCAAAAACAGCAGCACAATATTACTTGGGCAGCAGCCTGGAGAAAATTATCCAGGTATTTGATAAACGCTGGCTAAAAAATATACAAAAAAAGCTATAACCCTCTAAACACTTACCGTTTGTCAGTTATTTATGCCGTCCTGCCCAAAAAGCCGTGATCTTCCTGTTATTTTGCTCTATATTATGTGGCCATAGCGTGACTGCTTTCGTTATCGCTACTGCACGACTAAAAATTTAAAATAATAATAAAAATCAATAGGTTAGCTTCACCCCCCCAGTGAAATGTTCGCCAGCAGCATTTTAAGAAGCTAGTATGTATATGGTAATTTTTATAATTTTTGTCTTCTAATAGGGGGGTTAGATGTGAAGCCAGTTTGTCCTGTTTTATTTAAAAAAAGCATAAAACTTTTTTTCTATTGTCTTGTTTTAACCCCTATTAGCGCCTGGTCTGATCATAGCCAACACCACTCAGGTGCCCCCACTTTCAGTGACCCGGCAGTATTCAGCGAAGTGCCAAAAAACTGGAAAAACAAAGTTTTTAAACATGACAAAGCTCATCAAGGTGCGGATTTGGTTGTCGCACTGAGCCAACAAAGTTACCCGATCTTTCATGAGCTTATCCTTGAATACGCTGAAAAGAACAAACTAAAAATTATTGTAAAGCCGGGTACCTGTGGCATAACAGCAGGTCGGCTTCGAAAAAAATCTGCTGACATTGGTGCCTATTGTTGTCCGCCTGCCCAATCTGATCGCCTGCCGGGCTTAAAATTTCATTCGCTGGGGATATCGCCTATTGCACTGATCGTTCATCCAGATAATCCAACCACGAATATTAGCACCAAGCAGGCACGCGAAGTTTTCAAAGGCAATACCTCTCACTGGGCTCAGCTCGATCAAAAAAATAAATCGGAGTTCCAGCACCTAATAAAACCGATTGCCCGCTTGCATTGTAAAGTTCGACCTGGCCACTGGCGTGGATTACTTAATCACGAAAACCAGTTTAGTCCACGCTTATTCGAAGTCGGTGTTATCCCGGATATGATTTCACAAGTTGCCAGAAATACCGGTGCCATCGGCTGGGAAGTCCCTTTAATGCTTTCCGTTCACCGCAAAAAAGGCACTGTGAAAATGTTGAAAATAGATGGCCACGCGGCAACTGATCTGGATTATGTTTTATCTGGAAAATATCCTTTGTACAGAAGTTATAGCCTGACTACCTGGGAAAAAGAGTCCGGTAACCAAAAAGCGAACATCAACAGTGAAGCCTCGAAACTGGTTAAGTACTTACAACAACATATCGAAAAAGTCTATGCAGAGGTTACTTTCATTCCCCCATCACAGCTGCGCCGTGCTGGCTGGAAATTTAAAGATGACGAACTCATCGGCGAACCCGGTCAGTAATCAAGTAACAATATTATGATGAAGTTAAGTAAATATTCGCTAATGCTAAAAATGCTGCTGCTGTCGGTGTTTATTGGTCTTATTGGCTGGGCGGCAACTGACTCTTTACAGAACTATTCTCTTAAGCAAATATTTAATAAGAAGTTATCAGAACGATTCAGCTGGCAAGCTGAAAGACAACGCATTATGTTTGACCGCTATGTAAAAAACCATCACCAGGCGGCCAAACTATTTGTTGGTTCACAACGCTTACACAAATATATCAATTCTCCTGACTGGCAAAATAATAAACAACATCAAACGCATACCAGTCCACCTCCATGGTTACCCAGTCTTTCTGTCATACGTAACGTGATACAACCACGTTACATGGTGTTGCTTGATGAAAATGACATCTGCCGTCAGTTATATAAAGCAAGTGCTGGCCCTGCACCAAAAGAATTAAGAAATCCTGAAGCAACATTGCTCAACTTAAGTCACGGGCAAGGCTTTTTAACATTACTCAGTAATAAGCCTTACTTGCTGGCTTCTGAAAAAATAACTGACAAAAATGGAAAAGTCCTTGCGACCTTAATGTTAGCCTCACCATTAGATGAAGAATTCCTGATTACCTCACAAGCTTCTACCCTGGCAGATTCTACTGTGATTGCTTTACTGGCTGAAGATCAACCCAGCATATTGGCCAGCAGTAACAGATCCTTAATCCCGCCTGGCACTTTAGTTGATTCATTGAAGGATAAATATTTAACAATAGGCCAGGGCTTTTTTGATTATGGCGCAACCGATATCACTATCGATCTTGTTTCATTTATCTCCACAGCTGAAGCAAACCAGTTAACACATAATGTTTTAAATGAAGAAAGACCAATTCGTGGTGTAAGCGCACTTATTTATATATTGTCATTCGTTCTTATCATTTATTTTATTACCCGACGCTTACGAAACTTTACAAATTACGTGCTCGATTTCTCAAATAAGATGAATCTTGAGAAAGCAGATAAAGATTATGCCGGTGACGAAATAACTATTCTTGAAGAAAACTTTAACCGTCTTGCTGAAGCCGTTCAGTCTGAAACACAAATGCTGGAACACCAGGCACTACATGATCCGTTAACCGATCTTCCCAACAGGAAACTTTTACATAACCGACTGCAACAAGAACTGTTACGTGGAGAACGCACCTCAAAACAACTTGTTTTAGTCATGACAGATCTCAATCGTTTTAAAGAAATTAACGACACCCTTGGTCATCATATTGGCGATCTAATTTTACAACAAACCGGGGAACGTCTTTTCAATATTTTCCGTAAAACAGATACCGTGGCACGGCTTGGTGGTGATGAGTTTGCTATCCTTCTTCCTGAAACAAATCTTGAACAAGCAAAGGCATTAATCGTAAAAGTATTAAAAGGTTTTACTAAGCCATTTTACGTTGAAAACCATTCTTTAGATGTAGATATCAGTATCGGCCTGGCCGAATTCCCGACCCACGGAAATGATGTCAATATTTTAATGCAACGTGCCGATGTTGCCATGTATATTGCAAAGCAAAATAAACTTGGCTATTCAATTTACGATCCAAATAAAGACACACATAGTATTGGTCGCCTGGCTTTAATGAGCGAATTACGTGATGCAATTAATGCTGAACAATTAGAGTTATATTTTCATCCCCGAATTAATGTTTCCTCTGGTAAAGTTGTTGGTGCTGAGGCCTTATTACGTTGGAACCATCCACAAAGAGGATTTATCCCGCCAAGTGAATTTATCCCCCTTGCAGAACAAACCGGCTTAATTAAATCTATAACGCAATGGGTTTTAGAAAAATCAATTGCTCAATGTGCTGAATGGAATAACAATGATATCGACTTATCAATGTCTGTAAATCTGTCAATCCATAATTTACATGATTCAGATTTAATTGCACATATACAAAATATACTGTCACAGCATGACTTACCAACCAGTCACTTAATGCTGGAAATTACTGAGAGTGACATTATGTCTGAACCGCTACGGGCACGTGACACGCTTAATAAGATAATGAAAACGGGCATTAAACTTTCTATCGATGACTTTGGTACTGGTTATTCATCATTAAGTTACATTAAAAAATTACCCATTGATGAAATTAAAGTTGATCGTTCTTTTGTTATGGAAATGACAGAAGATAGTGATGATGACGTGATTGTGCGTGCAACAATAGAACTTGCTCATAACTTAGGGCTCAACATTGTCGCAGAAGGTGTGCATGACAAACTTACATGGGACAGGCTTAAAGAATTAGGTTGCGATATAGCACAAGGGCATTACCTGAGTAAGCCATTAACTGCTAGCGCATTTACTGCCTGGCTGATGAATAAACAGGGTAAAACTGAGACTAAAGTCAGCTAACTGATAATCTCAACCGGCATTTCCAGTTTAAGTTCTCCACTATTATTTGCGATAACATTCTGGCCAAAAAATATTTTGTTATCGCGTTTGCGGTAACTCACTAAAGTTTTAACAGGTTCGTCTTCTTTTACAGCGGTTTCGATATTAATACTTGGGATTACACATCGGCTACAGGGTTTAACAACCCTCATCTCAGTCTCACCTATTCTAATTCGCTCCCATGAATCTTCGGCAAACGCGCCACAGCCAGTTACCACTATATTAGGTCTGAAACGATTCATTGTAACAGGGGCTGCTAACCGGGAATTTAAATCATCTAATGATGCCTGTGAAATTAGCAATAGCGGAAAACCATCGCTGAACGCGGTTTTATCACCAGCACTTGCATAATTGATATCAACCTGGCGAATCTCATCATCAGGGAAATAAACCAGGCGACATGTTGTTTCGAGAAAATCACTTAACCAGTGAGCCGCATCATCACCTGCATCAAATGCCTGGCACTCATCATCCCAAACTTTAACCTTAATTTTTTTATTCGCTAGTGGTAAATCTACAGATAAATGATTAGCGGATGATGTCTTCAAAATTAATCCTGTTGCAGTAACTTCCGGCTGTATCAAACACATCCTGGGCTTTTTTCGCTGTGTTAGCATTAGCCCATTTTCATCCACCACCATCCAGCGACGATCATGCTGTAAACCAAATGCCTCCAGCCTGGCAGATGTTTTTTCGATAGCGCGACAAGATTTAACCGGGTGAATATAAAGAGCACTCACCTTAACTCTATTTGTCATTATTGCTATCCGTCTCAAAACATTGTTCAAACAAGGCTTTCATTTTCTCTAACCCTTGTTGCTGTGCGTACTCAATATTTCGTCCTGGTATAGCGTCAGCATCCGGATGATTTTCCACTGCAGCTTGCACACTTGATTCACGAATAAGGTGGAACATCGGATAAGGTGAGCGGTTAGTATAATTAGCGGGATCATTATCTTCTGCACCTTGAAAACAATAATCCGGGTGAAAGCTGGCGAGCTGGTAGGTTCCTTCATAGCCTTGCGAGATAAGCAAATCTTCTGCTAATCCCAGGCAATCGAGAAACGAATTAAAATTACTTAAGTTCGAAGGTAAGATGATTAGCGTTGTTTCTGTGTCTTTATTTTGATCTAACCAGACACACTCCTGAATAACTGATTCAAGTAAGCTATTGAATTCAGTTTCATGGATAACCCGATAGCGAATAGTTCCTTTATCGAATTCACGCTTTGCAAATGGGCAATAATTATGAGCAATGATAACTGACTCAAGCCATTTTTTTGTTTGCGTAATAATACGCTGATCATCAGTATTTAGATTGGTCATGGAATTTTAATAAAAAAGAAAAACAGTATAGCGAATTATTCCAGTAAATGGATAACTTCATTTATTTCCTGTTTTGCCTGGGCGATGATGAGTTTTGGATTGATGTCATTTAGATCCAATCGCTCTAATGCGGGTAATTCGGCTAAATCTGGCGCATCCAGTTTAGTTCCTCCCAGCATTTCACATAGTAGCTGTGCAACCTGCACCACATCACAGTAGTCTGCTTTGATTGCGTCTCGATCCCATGTCTCAGCTTCACTCGCAGCAGTAATAAGTTCTTCCTCAAAGCCCCATTGCTTCAACAGGGTTGCCCCTACTTTTGTTTGCAGTGCATGAATAAGTTTATCGAGTAACTCGGCGTTACTTTTTACTTCGTCATGCTGATCTGCGCGGATTAATATCGGGACAATCCCAATATCATGAATTAATCCTGCAAGAAATGCCTGCTCCTTATCAAAATCCTTTATCTTTTTGGTTATCTCATGGCAAATAACTCCAACACGAATACTGTGCTGATAATAGATTTTCATTCGCTTTTGAATTAATGGAGACTTTGGCGTATATAAATTTTTCAGCGCCACGCTCATGACGATGGCACGCATAGCACGTAAGCCAATACGCTGAACCGCACGTTTGATTGTTTGTACTGGCTGGCTTCCTGCGTACATTGCACTGTTGGCTACTTGCACTGCCCGTGCAGAGATCATCGGGTCGGTTTGAACGATATCAGCAATTTTTTGTATATCCAGCATTTCATTTTGCACCGCCTGGTTTATTTTTAATGCAACCTCAGGCATGCTGGGTAGATCAACTTCATTATGATGAAACTCATTTTTGATCTCATCAATAATGCTTGCTTCACCATCCGTGGTATCAAAAATACTAAAGTTACTACTAGTCACTTCTTCTTTTGGTGCGATCTGCGCCGTGTACTTATCAAAGGTATCTTCATTTAATGATAACAGGCTGACCGGCTTCAGGCAGCGAGCTTCCAGTCCATGAGTATGTACACGAAAAAGAGATTGTTTAGCTCTATCTGTGCCTGATTTAATGACCTGTAGGACCTGATCATCAGAAGTCAGCTCTACTTCACCTTCAACCAGGTATAAATGCCGCCCCATATATTCATCCGCGTGAATAGATTCCCCTTTTTTAAAAAAGGCAGCACCGGCGTCTTTTGCCAAATCGAGCAAAGCCACACTTCCCAGTTCTTCCAGATCAGGTAAACCCAACAAGAATTTCAACAACCCTACATTAGAAAAGGCTTCAGCCATAACTTCTCCATCCTATGACAACCGTGAGAACTTTCTTATTATTTTCAACTCAAACGTTATACTGAATTTACATCTAGTATAGCCTAGTACTCAAGTAATCGCCGCTCAAGTTTGCTCAATCTGTTACCATATATCCTTAAAAATCAACGTTTCTTCCGTCAAAATTCAGACATTACGTTAACAACGATAAAATTACCCTGAACATGAATAAAAACCAGGTAATGCCGTGAAAAAAGTCGATGTAATCATCATAGGGGCAAGCGCATCCGGGCTGATGTGCGCCATTGAAGCCGCTAAACGAGGCCGGCATGTGCAGGTACTTGATCATGCCAATAAAGCAGGAAAAAAAATTCTCATGTCGGGAGGTGGACGTTGTAACTTCACGAATTATGATGTGAGTAGCGAAAATTATATCTCGCACAACCCTCACTTTGTTAAGTCAGCCTTAAGTCGTTTCACCCAGTGGGACTTCATCGCCATGGTTGAAGCTTATAAGATTCCATATCATGAACGAGAGCATGGCCAATTATTTTGTAATGACAGTTCAAGAGATATTCTGAACCTGTTATTGAATGAATGTAAAAATGAAAATGTCAGTATCAAACTCAACACCACGGTAACCACAATTCAAAAAAAAGCAGACCACCATTTTATCATCAGCACAAATACCGAAGATTATCACTGCCAGTCTCTTGTTATTGCCAGTGGGGGGTTATCAATACCAAAAATGGGAGCAAGCCCTTTTGGTTATAAAATTGCGGAACAATTTAATATAAAAGTTTGGCCAACTTCAGCAGGACTCGTTCCTTTTACCCTGCATAAACACGACAAAGAACGTTTCGCTGATTTATCCGGTATCGCGATTAACAGTATTGTGAGTACAGATGACATGAGTTTTCGAGAAAATATTCTTTTTACTCATCGTGGCTTAAGTGGCCCAGCCATTTTACAAATATCATCCTACTGGTCAGCGGGTGAAACTATTCATATAAACCTGCTACCCGACACTGACTTACTTGAAAACTTAACTGTTAGTAGTGAAAAGCAACCCCAGCTAAAACTTAAGACCGTGTTACATAAGCACTTACCGAAACGTGTTATTAACACGTTAATTGATAGCGAGTTACTCGACAAACCCTTACAGGAAATTGCCTATGAGCAATTTGAAACTGTATCGGCACAATTACACAACTGGACAATGAAGCCAAACGGCACTAAAGGATACCGCACCGCGGAAGTCACCCTGGGTGGGGTAGATTGTGATGCCTTGTCTTCAAAGACTTTCGAAGCAAAATCCACCGCCGGGCTCTATTTTATCGGCGAAGTAATGGACATTAGTGGCTGGCTCGGGGGCTATAATTTTCAATGGGCCTGGTCTTCTGGCTGGTGTGCAGGCCAATATGTCTGATCTTCAGTGATCCATTCCCAGAAAATACGCTATAATGGCACTTTAAATTTAAGCGCTTTAGGCATGGTTATTACTGCTATGAAAATTTTTTTCAAGATATTCTTCAAAACAATTCGTTTAATCGTTGGCCCAATAATTTTATTTATCGATAAAATAACCACTCCCAAAGGCATTCATCGCCCTGAAGAAGAGCAACAAAAAGTTGACCAGGCTGCCAGTAATTTAGTGTTGTACCAATTTAAAACCTGCCCATTTTGTATCAAGGTTAAACGCAACAATAAACGCTTGTCATTGAACATTGAAACGCGTGATGCCCAGCATAATTTAATTCACCGAGAAGAATTACTAAAAGGTGGCGGACAAATTAAAGTCCCTTGCCTGAAGATTGTTGATGACAATGGTAATGACAGCTGGATGTACGAATCCGATGAAATTGTTGAATATTTACAAAATCGTTTTGCTGCATAATCATGCCTGAACAAGACTGTGATGTTTTTGCTGAGTTACAGTCAGACCCAAGCCAACTGCTTAAACTCGCTCAATACCGAATGCCTTTCGGTAAATACACTAACCGGTTATTAATCGATCTGCCTGAACCTTATGTTGTCTGGTTTGCGAATAAAGGTTTTCCTGACGGTGAGCTGGGGAAAATGATGGCGATTGTGCATGAAATAAAAGTGAATGGACTGGAATATTTGTTCGATCCACTACGAAAATGATTTCGCCACCAAGTGCACAAAGAAGAAGGTGAAATCGAAGATTGAGAAACTGGCCTGGGCCACATCAAGATTTAGAGTGTTATAAATAAGTAAACAGATATTAATGTATATCGCGTTCGAATAAATTCGAACCAGTATCTTTTTTTCCCTGAGTCCCCCATGCTCCCTGTGATTTTATATTGTTTCTCTTAGTGCTCTTCGTGCCCTTGGTGGCAATAATTATTTAAGCGCGTGACATAAATTTCGCGTTACCGGTATTGACCTTAATTGCTTCACCCGCTTCTAAATATTCCGGTACCTGGACTTCTAACCCGGTAGATAAAATCGCAGGTTTGGTCCTGCCGGTAGCGGTAGCACCTTTAATGCCTGGTGCAGTTTCGGTAATCGTCAGGACAACTGATTGAGGTAACTCAATCCCAAGAATGACATCGTCCATAATTAAGGCAAAAATACCATCTAAACCTTCTGTTAAATATTCAACCGCATCTTCAATTTCATCCCGGTTCAAGGTGTACTGGCTATAGTCTTCCATGTTCATAAAGGTATAAGCATCACCATCAATATAAGAAAATTGCACCTGTACCCGGTTACAGTCAGCATCTTTGAGCATGTCCTCGCCCTTATAGGACTCATCTAATTTCTGACCTGTTTTCAGGTTAGTGAAACGCACTTTATATAAGGTAGAGGCTCCACGCGAAGATGGGCTTTTCGCATCAACTTGTTTTACCGAGTGTGGATCGCCATTAATTTCAACCACCATGCCTTTCTTTAATTCATTCGCTTTTGGCATTTTTTTATCCTGTTAATAAAAAATGAATTATACCTTGTTTCCAGCAAAATGGACCCAGGAAATTTCTGTTAGTTGCTCATCATAATATCTGCTATTATTCATCTATGAATACAAAAGAACTGCTAAATTTAATACAAACAAGTCCCGCCGAAGTTGAATTTGATAAGGTCATGGAAGTAATCGAAAACGACTACGACTACACGGCAACTCAATTTTATAATGGCTTAGGTGATGAAGAAGTTGTGAATGAAGCTGGCACAAATGAAGGTTCATGCAAAATTTTCGCATTTGCTGACATTAATGATCTCAATGAATCACAAACTTTAAGTTGCTTTGGAAAATATTATCGTCAGGATGTCTTAATGAACCTGGCTGGAACTGATCACGCAAATATCCGTAACTTTATGAAGTTCGGCTGGGAAGGTATACACTTTGACAACCCACCTTTAGCGTTAAAAAAATAGCATCAATCTGTCATTCGTGAAAATGGTAAGGCTCCATTTCTACATCAATAAGATACTGCCCCAGTAATCTCACCTGCCCATTGTATCTATGTTCACCGGTACTGGAAAACTCGAAATCATACTCACGATATATCGCCAGTTGTCCACGCGTATTTCTTCTTAAGCGTACCTTTTTTATCTGTACCGTATCATCTAAAAATTCAAGCAGCACTTTTTTACATGACGCTTTTGCTTTTACAGTAGCAATTTCTTTTGCTTTAATAGCATCCAACCAGTAGAGCAACACAGCAATAAGAAAAATGATAATTAAAAGTTCCATACAATGGATTTACTTATCTAAAAGTGGTTTAAAATATTCATATGAAAACTCAATAGCAGCTGGCAAAGAAAAAAGGCTAATTGACTGATCAGAAGCCTTCCAATGAAGTGCTGTATTTTGATTTTTTAAAAACACCATTTCCATGCATATATTATCTGCAGCACAGGTTCCTGCATCTTGCCAACGAATTCCGATAAAGATATCTTCAGAAGGTGAAGTTTTAACTAAATTATCAGATTGCTGATGAATAATTATTTTTTCATTACTCAGGTGACAACTTGATTCAATGGTGACATTCAAATTAAATAGCGGCGCGATGGATACAGCATCGAATGCACACATTGCATAAATATCCAGCTGTTCATTAAAAACACGATGTTGCGTTTGTCTTAAGCTAAACGGATAAGCTCCGACTATTTTCTTTTTAGTGTCATCTAAAACAACCAGATCATTTTCTTGCAGAGTACTTAAAATAACAGGATCGATACTTTTCTCAATCCTCCCCTTATATGCAAGGCTATTTAATATATCCTGGTGAATAATACGATAATCAGAATTCAGCGAGTTTTGTCTTTTTACTAATGGGAGGATTTCATTTAACTTTAATAACCCTGTTTCTATATCCATTGTTTTCTTATTATTCTCTCATATTTTTAAAATAACGATTACTTATCATGTACACCGCTATGAAAACGATTAGATCGATCATGGCTTGCAAACTGATATCAAGTAAGCCATCCAGCCAACCATGGACAAAATGTACACAAAGAAAAGCGATAATGACGGATAGAAATGTGATCATGGTTTAGCCTTATGCAGAATAACTCATTGGCAATTTTACTGTAAAAACAGAACCTTTCCCAATTTCACTGTTGACCATAATGTTGCCACCTAATTGTTTAGCCAACTGCATGGAAATAGACAATCCTAATCCAGAGCCGCCATATTTTCGTGTCGTAGAGCTGTCGGCCTGGGTGAATTTTTTAAATAAATCATCCATATATGATTCTTCTATGCCAACACCGGTATCTTGTATTTCAAAGGTCATCTCGGCAGAGTCACTATCTTTACTCACGTTTAAAGCTATCTTTCCTTTATCAGTAAACTTGGCGGCATTACTAATAAGGTTCAATAAAATTTGTCGAATACGAACATTGTCAGAATACATCATGCCAATGCCATGCATGCAATTAATCTCAAAGCTATTCTCATTTTTTGCTACCAGGGGTTTCGCCGCTGAATTAATTTCATCGATCAACTTTTCAACATCAAATTCAATTGCATGTATTTCCAGTTTACCTTCTTCAATTTTTGAGATATCAAGAATACTGTTAATTAAACCGAGTTGATGTTGAGCTGCACTTCGTATTTTACTCAGATCTGGAACAATTTTCTTACTGCCATCTTCTTTCGCAATCTCTGTAAGTAATTCACTGTAACCAAGAATAATATTTAACGGGGTGCGCAATTCATGACTCATGGTCGCAAGAAAAGCATCTTTTGATTTATTTGAAGCTAATGCATCATCCCTGGCCTGTGCAAGCTGACGGGTTCGCTTCAAAACATTCTCTTCTAACTTTTCATTCGTATGTTCAATTTCCAGCATTGCCGCATTGACATCACGTGCCTGTGACTCGGTTAAACGAATAATAAAAATCGCCACTAAAAGACCAAATATTATTGAACCACCGCCAAGCAGGTAAACCGATGACTTAGCCTGGTCGTATGATTGTTCGGCATCCATCACCGCTTTTTTAGTTGCGCTAGTTTGTAATGCAATCATCGCTTTCACTTTATCCATGAAAGACTCCTGGGTTTTGAACGCCCGCAATAAATCTTTATCGGTAATTTTTTTTGTATTATCGTAAATACTAGTATCGATCAAACTCATCTGTGCATTATAAGCCTGGACCATGGATTCATTTATTTCACTAAGTAGTGCTTTCTCCTCTTCATTCAACGGCATCTTTGCAAATGCGTCTCTTGCTGCGACAATATTCAAGGCATAACTATTAAATACCGATTTACCGTCATCACGCTCAAATGGATCATCCATTAACATGATATTACGCAAACTCACTTGTCGTTCGTAAATACCATGGCGCATGGTCATCATAAGGCTGGATTTAATAGTATGTTCCTTGGTAATGACATCGAGTTTCGACTGCATAATATTCATTCGACTTAGATCGAATAAAATCATGGCCAGCGATAAGCCCAATACAATGACAAAACTGAGAGCAATTTTCCGGGAATGTTTAGAAATGATCATTAATATTAAGTATATCGCTTTAGTTACGGAGACTTATTGATTAATCGGCAGTTTATAGATTTTCTTAATTAACTTGACAAACCACTCAACAGTACTATAATTCGAAATATGTCGAACTATAGAACATTTGATACGGTTGAACTTTCAGAGTCATTTAAAGCGCTTTCAAACCCAAATCGGCTGCAAATTTTCAGTCGTTTATTAAGCTGTTGTGAACCCGGTACAGCTTGTTCAGCGGATACCGTCAGCAGCTTTTGCGTTGGTGAACTGGGAGAAGACTTAGCGGTTGCACCTTCAACTTTATCGCACCATATCAAGGAACTTCAGCATGCCGGGCTTATCAAAACTCAACGAAACGGTAAAAATATTGAGTGTTTTATAGACCCAAATAAAGTGAAGATATTAAAAGAATTTTTTTCAGGTTCGATACTAGCCAAAGATACTGAAAATTAAGGTAAAAAGAGGAAATAATTATGTCAGAAGAATCAAGCTGCTGTGCACCAAGTTGTTGTAGTGAAGAAACGGCCGCACAACAACACAAGCAATCTGATGATATTCGTAACAACGTGCGAGAGAGTTACGCTAAAGTTGCTGAAGCCAGTAATCACAATGAATCCTGTGGCGTTGAATCGAGTTGTTGTGGGGTATCGGACGATATCGATATTAATACCCTGAATTCACTCCGCCTCGGTTATTCAGACGATGACCTGGAAAATGTTCCAGAAGGTGCCGACATGGGTCTGGGTTGCGGAAATCCACGTGCAATTGCCGGATTATCCATAGGTGAAGTGGTGGTTGACCTTGGTAGTGGTGGTGGTTTTGATGCTTTTTTAGCCGCACGCGAAGTCGGAGAAAGTGGCCAGGTTATTGGTATAGATATGACGCCGACCATGATTAGTAAAGCACGAAACAATGCCGACAAGGCATGTTTTGAAAGCGTCGAATTCCGCCTTGGCGAAATTGAAAACCTGCCTGTTGCAGATAACACTGCTGATGTCATTATCTCAAACTGCGTGATTAACCTCTCACCCAATAAAGCCCGTGTCTTTAAGGAAGCGCATCGAATTCTTAAACCTGGTGGACGCCTCGCTATTTCAGATGTCGTTGCCAGTTGCGAAATGCCCGAAGAAATGAAAAATGATCTGGCGCTCTATTCGGGTTGTATGGCTGGTGCATCATTAATCCACGAGTTAGAAAACTTCATGCAAGATGCCGGGTTTAGTGAAATAAAAATCACACCTAAAGATGAATCAAAAGAGTTTATTAAAGACTGGGCACCTGATACGAATGTCACTGACTATGTTTTATCAGCACATATTGAAGCTGTAAAATTATAGAAAAAAAGTTAGCTTAATAGTTTTTCTAACTGTTCAGCAGGAAGTGGACGGCTCAGGTGGAAGCCCTGGGCCAGGTCACATTTATATTTTTGTAATAATTGACTGGCAACTTCAGTCTCAACACCCTCAGCAACAACTTTTAGTCCCAGGTTATGTGCTAAATCTATTGTTGTTCTCACGATAGCATCATTTTTATCATCATTTTCAATACCAATAACAAATGATTTATCAATCTTAAGTTCATCAACCGGCAACTGTTTCAGGTAAGCCATCGAAGAAAAACCTGTACCGTAATCATCAATTGATAATTGAACACCCATGGCGTGCAATTCAGTCAGCACTTCTATTGCCTGCAAAGGATTTTCCATCATGGCACTTTCTGTGATTTCCAGTTTTAAATAATCGGCTGGGTAATCATATTTTTTTAATACCGTGCGCACTTCACCAATAAATTCCGGGTCTTTAAAACTAAACACGGATAAATTTACCGCGACATAAAGCTTGCTTCCCGATTTATTCCATATAGATACCTGGGCAACAGATTTATCTAATACCCAGTAGGTCAGGTTATTAATTAAACCGGTTTGTTCTGCCAGCGAAATAAATTTCTCGGGCGAGACAAATCCATGTTGAGGATGATTCCACCTTGATAACGCTTCAACAGCAACAATTTCTTTGGTGGCGACATCATACACAGGTTGAAAATTAATGGTTAACTGATCATTGGCAATGGCTTCACGAAAATCTTTGGTCATAGATAAACGTGTAATACTATGTTCATCTTCATCTTTATTATAAATTTCAAAACCCAGCTTGTTGCGTTTAGCAACATACATAGCAATATCCGCATAACGTAGTAATGTATGTACATCTTCGCCATGTTCAGGATACACGGCTATACCAATACTTGCAGAAACTGAAACTTCAACACTCTCTATTTCAATCGTATTATTCAGGGACGAGAGGATTTTTTGTGCGGTGATAATAGCTTGTTCTTCATCTGTGTGTGGTAATAGAATTGAAAACTCATCTCCACCAATTCTTGCAACCGTATCGACATTTCGTAGTGAATGGCTGATTCTGTTACCAATTTCAATTAATAACTTGTCTCCAGCGGTATGGCCTAACGTATCATTTATTTCTTTAAAGTCATCCAGGTCCAGAATCAACAAACATAAATTTTGTCCTTCTCTTTTAGCCGTATTAATATCATGCTTAATGCGATCCAGTAACAGGGTACGATTTGGCAGGGAAGTTAACGAATCATGCAATGCCCTATATTCAAGCTCCTTCTGACGTAGGTGTACTTGCCGGCTCATTTCATTAAAGGCGTTGACCAGGTCTTCCGTTTCTTTTGCTTTTACTAAGGGCAAATCATCCGTTTTTTTACCCATCGCCTCATACTTTAATGCCTTACTAATAACTTCAATGGGCTGAAAAATCAGTTTATCTAAAGACAAAATCACCGCCACGATAAAAAAAACACCAATGAATGCAATAAACCATAAGATAATATTTTGAGAATCCGCCAGAGAACTCACCAACTCAACATCATCTATAGAGGATGAGGTTACAATTTCTTCCAGTTCAATAAGCTGTTCAACGATCACATCGATTGTCGGAGAAATTTTTTCTTTCATTATTTTTGCATCCTGACGCCACTCATCAGAATGATTAATTACTTTGACTTTGTTATACCCTTCAAACCAACCGTTAGATGATTGCAACATATCATCAACAGCATCTGTCGTTTCAAAACCTAGTTTTCCATCATCAGCATATTTTTTAAGATTTTGTAAATTAGACCATAATTCAGAAAATAAAGTTTCAATACCTTTTTCTTGCTCAGCTAAAGACTCAACATTAAAAGATCCCACCCTGTTCGCCAGGTATAATCTTGAATTAGACAAAACCTGGGTCCATAAATAGCGTGCGTGAATTACCATTCGATATACTTCTGGAGCTTCAGATTGGGTATTTTCCGCATTCATTTCAGCAATTGATATAGCAAAAGCATTGTTTAATTTATTACGATTCGGTTGCATATCAGATGCACCAACAGCAAGTGAAGGATATTGATTATTGACATTCAAGCGAACGGCTATCAGCTTAACCACTTCAGCTTCGAGAAATTTTAGCTTTTCAATTAATGTATTTGCAATTTCAGCTTTTTCATATCGATTAATCCAGCTATGTTCAACTAATGTATCACTCAAAGAACGTGCTTCTTTAACGCTAACAACAATACTTTTTTGATAGTTTAAATTTTCAGGTTCTAACAAAAAATTATTTAACTCTTTATAAGAATCTAATAATTCACTTCGGATTAAGTTCAGCCGGACAAGTAATTCATTTCGCTTTAATAAATTAAGGGATGACTCATTATATAATTGATTGAAATTTGAATAGCCAAACACAGAAAGCATAACAATCAAGATACTTATTGCAGCAGAGAAAAGAATCGCACGTTTTCTTAAACTGTGTAGCTGGAATGGGGGGCTTTTTATCATTAATATACTGTTCTGTAGCTACATATCTTTTTAAGATTACATTTGCAGGAATAATATTAAATATTGTGATTACAATAACATATATAGGTGATTCCCCATAATAAAGCACGTAAAATCATCAAGAAACGTAAAAATTCATTACTCTATACGTTAAAATTGAATACTCTATGACTATTTTAATACATTAGAAAAATCCTATATAATCACCCCGCTTCCTGATTTAGGGAGCTAAATAGCTATATACGACCTATAATTCAATTTCTTTAACTATTTCTAAACAGGTGTTCTGAGTGTCTTCATTTGATTTTGTTCCCGGCCAACGCTGGATTAGTAATAGCGAA
The DNA here is from genome assembly GCA_947258695.1 of uncultured Ectothiorhodospiraceae bacterium. GTDB lineage: Bacteria > Pseudomonadota > Gammaproteobacteria > UBA6429 > Thiohalophilaceae > JAGLTQ01. Next base: position 35,089 of record CAMYJG010000014.1, read on the forward strand.
AGCGAACTGGGACTCGGTGTTATCAAATCAATAGATCATAGAACCATCAGTATTGACTTTCCTGCCAGTAATGAACTGCGCACTTATGCAATCGAACAGGCACCACTAAGTCGGGTCAGCTTTGTTGTTGGTGATGTTATTAAGAACAAAGAAAACGAAAAATTTAGCATTACTGCGTTACTTGAAGATGAAGGTATTATTACCTATCAAGTTTCTAATAGTGACGGTACCACAAGCCAGCTATGTGAAACCGAACTCAGTGCAGCAATCAAACTTAACCGACCACAAGATCGATTGTTTACTGCGCAATTTGATCCTGAAAAGGCGTTTATTTTACGTCACGACACATTAAATCAAAGACACCAGTTATCGACTTCTGACGTTACGGGACTTTACGGTGCGCGAATGAGTTTAATTCCACATCAACTCTATATTGCGCATGAAGTGGCATTACGACCATCACCCCGTGTTCTTCTTGCCGATGAAGTCGGGCTGGGTAAAACCATTGAAGCAGGTTTAATTCTTCATCATCAATTGATTACAGGACGAGCACAACGCGTTTTAATCGTCGTACCGGGTGCCTTGTTACATCAATGGCTGGTCGAAATGCTGCGCCGTTTTAATCTGAAGTTCAGTTTATTTAATGAAGAACGCTGCCAATCATTAGATAGTGATGAAGAGGTTAACCCGTTTCACAGTGAGCAACTTGTTTTATGTAGCCTTGATTTTCTGATGCAAAATCCAGTTCGTCATCAACAGCTAATTGATGGAGAATGGGATACCTTAATCATTGATGAAGCTCATCACCTGAAATGGGAAAAAGATAATATAAGCCCTGAGTACCAGTTAATTGATACCCTGGCAAAAAATATAGCGAGTGTATTATTACTCACCGCAACTCCAGAACAACTCGGGCCCTCCAGTCACTTTGCCCGCTTACGTTTACTTGATCCACATCGCTTTCATGACCTTGATACCTTCCTCGCTGAAGAATCACATTATGCTCGACTGGCAGAAACCGCTGAATGCCTGATAGATGATAAACCATTGCAGCAACATGATTTAAATGTGTTAGAAGAGTTTATCCCTCACGCTAACCAGGATTTACTCAAACAGCTGGCATCTGCAAACGATGAACAGCTTACCCGTATTAAACAAAAAGTAATTGACCTGCTTATTGACCAGCATGGTACAGGGCGCGTTTTATTCCGAAATACTCGCCATGCTATAAAAGGCTTCCCGGAAAGAAAAGTAAACGCTTATGCACTTGATGCCTGTGATATTTACTCATCAACATTTGCAAAAATATTTACTACTGAAGAAAAAAAACAACAATTCGCACTCGACTTTAGACGTAGTTATGCAGAACTTATGCTAACACCCGAAGTTGCCTACCAGTCACTGAAAGAACTCGGGATTTCAATACTGAAAAACACACCACACTGGTCGCAGTTTGATCCCCGTATAAACTGGATTATTGATTTACTTAAAGAACTTAAAAATAAAAAAGTCCTGGTAATTTGTGCACATGCCAGTACAGCGCTTGAATTAGAAGACCTGCTTAAAAACAAGCATGCGATTCGTGCTTCAGTGTTTCATGAAGATTTAAGTATTATTGAACGGGATCGGGCTGCGGCTTATTTTGCAGATGAAGAGCAAGGTGCGCAGGTACTAATATGTTCAGAAATTGGCAGTGAAGGTCGTAACTTTCAGTTTTCACATAACCTGGTGTTATTTGACTTACCACTAAATCCTGATTTACTAGAACAACGTATTGGTCGTCTAGATCGTATCGGTCAAAAATCCGTTATTCAGATTCACGTTCCCTACATAAAAGAGTCTGCACAAGAAATTTTATTTCACTGGTACAAAGAAGGCTTAAATGCTTTTGCTCAAACATGTCCGGCCGGACAAGGCATGGTGGCGCAACTTGGTAAAGAATTACAAACACAAATAGAACAACCTGCTTATGACGTTAATCATCTCATTGCTTTACTGGATAAAGCTAAACCATCATTTGCTAAGATAAATGAAGAACTACAGAAAGGACGCGATCGTTTATTAGAAATGAATGCATTTCGTAAACCTGTTGCCGAAAAACTGGTAAAGACAATTCACGAAATTGAGAATAATGACAGCCTTGAAGATTACATGATGCGTGTTTGTGATAGCTATGGTGTTGAACATACCGATCATAGTGCACACAGCTACGTGCTACATCCAGGCAACCATATGTTAACGCCACATTTTCCGGAACTACCCGATGATGGTGTCACCGTGACCTTTGACCGTGAATCTGCTTTAGTTCATGAAGATTGGTTATTTATGAGTTGGGAACACCCCATGGTAACCGGTGTTATGGATATGGTATTTGAAGGTGAACATGGTAATGTTGCTTTTAGTATTATAAAAAATAAATCATTTAAAACAGGTACAGTATTATTAGAAATGTTGTTTGTTGTACAGTGTATTGCTCCTGCTCACTTGCAAATTGATCGCTTTATGCCTTCCCAACTTATTCGTCTTGTTCTTGATAAATATAATACTGATCATAGTGACTCGATTAGTTTTGAACAATGTAAAAGTCTTGTTCCATCGGTTGATGCACATACCTGCCAGCAAATCGTTGCCGGACACCGGGAAAGCCTGCGCCAGATTATCACTCATGCTGAATCACAGCTCGCAGAAAATATACCGGCTTTGATTAACACTGCAGAACAGGAAATTGAAGAGCAACTTGGCGCACAAATATCAAGGTTGGTGTCATTACAAAAAAACAACCCCAATGTGCGTGATGATGAAATCCAACAGTTAAGCGATGAAAAAAACCAGTTACATGAATACATACAGCACCCGCAATTACGTCTGGATGGTTTACGTTTAATTATTGCTGGCTAGATAATATTTTGAAATAATCAACGTTACCTGCGTATATAAACAGGTATAATCAGAAAAATCAGACCAATTTTGTATGTCATAAATATGTCACATAACTCTGTTCTAATATCATATTCAACAGATAGGCTAGTAAATAGTGTGACAAAGTGATGAATAAAATATGACACCTGAAAATGATTACATTTTAGTAGTAGATGATGAGCGGGCTATCCGTGACATGGTTTGTATGGCGCTTTCACAGGAACAATTCCAATGTGCAGAAGCAAGCGATGCACATAAAGCTGAAACCATGATAAAACAAAATCCGCCACAGCTTATATTGCTCGACTGGATGATGCCGGGAGTGAGTGGGATTGATTTTGCCAGGAAACTTCGTCGCTTACCTGAAACCAATTCTATTCCTATTATAATGCTAACTGCAAAAACTGAAGAAGATAATGTCATTCGTGGCCTGGAAAGTGGCGCTGACGATTACCTGACAAAACCTTTTTCACCGCGTGAACTGATTGCAAGAATTAAAGCATTACTTCGTCGCAGTACTCCCAATACCACGCAAGACATCATTAAAATCAATAACTTGATACTCGATACCAGCTCTTACCGGGTAGAAGGAAATGGACAAACTATTGACCTTGGACCGACTGAATTTAAGCTATTACGCTTTTTCATGGAAAATCCGGATCGAGTTTTTAGCCGTGAACAGGTGCTAAATAATGTCTGGGGTGATAATGTCTATGTTGAAGAACGCACAGTTGATGTGCATATTCGTCGGCTACGGAAAGCGCTTGAAAAAACACAACACCAGGACTTGGTGCAAACTGTACGTGGTGCGGGTTACCGATTATCAAATAAATAAACAAACTGCAAATGTCTCCTCAACAAAAAAACGAAATTATCTCGCTGCTCAGTATTATTGCTATCAGTGCATTACTCGGAGCAGTATTTGATTTATCTTTTCTATTTGTTGCGGTCACATTATTTGTTTATATCCTGTTTATGTTACGGAATATTTTCCGGCTGCATAACTGGTTGCTCAATCGAAAAAAAGATTTACCCGATGCACAGGGCTACTGGGGTGAAATTTTCAATGAACTCTATTTAATAGAGAAGAAAACACTCAAGCAAAAAAAATTACTCTCTGGCGCACTGTCTCGCTTTAAAAAAGCCGCTCAAGCCTTGCCCGATGGTGTCATTATTCTAAGCCAATATAATGAAATTGAATGGGTCAACCCGATTGCCAACAACCTGTTGGGTATTAATACCAAAAAAGATAAAGGGCAAAAAATCAACAACCTGATTCGTCACCCGGACTTTCAGCGTTACTTAATTAAAAGTAATTTCAGCAAAACCATGACGATACCCAGCCCAGCTAATATCGACAATATATTAACCCTGCAAATTATCCCGTTTGGCTATAAACAAAAAATGATTTTCTGCAGAGATGTCACGCACGTCAATAAGCTTGAAGAAATGCGTACTAACTTCGTATCTAATGTCTCGCATGAAATGCGTTCGCCGTTGACAGTATTAACCGGTTACCTGGAAATGTTTTCCAACAAGCTGCCTGATGACGAAACAAGTTTTAAGCTTGGGATTGATAACATGTATCAACAAGCGGCCCGCATGCAACGGCTGGTTACCGACCTTCTTGCCTTGTCAAAAATGGAAACCGCGCCGGTTGAACATACTAAGACCGTCAATGTTGCGGCTTTATTAATCAGCCTCAAAGAAAATGCCGAGGTTTTAGGACAGGATAAACATCAAACCATCCTGCTTGAAGCCGACGAATCACTTAATCTACGCGGCAACACCGATGAATTACATAGTTTATTTTCTAACCTGATTAACAATGCCGTGCGCTATACCCCGGAAAATGGAGAAATTTCTATTTCCTGGAAAAAACTTGGCAAGCAGGCGGTTTTTTCGGTTAAAGATAACGGCCCTGGTATTGCCCCGCAGCACATTCCCCACCTGACAGAACGCTTTTACCGGGCTGATATCGATCGCTCACGCGAATCTGGTGGAACCGGACTCGGACTGGCAATCGTCAAATATGCCATCGAACGACATGATGGCCAGCTTGATATCCTAAGCAAACTCGACGAGGGTTCAAGCTTTAGCTGTTATTTCCCCGAACAACGCCTAATATTAAATTCATCTAATAATGCTGCATAAATCTGTGATGGTCATAAAACTGTCATATTAACGACATATCATTGTCACAAATGGACAGCAAAATAACTCCACTTTAAATAAATCTACTAATCATTCTTTTTAGGGAGAATACAATGAAATCTAAACTACTCCAGACTATCAGCATGGGCGTGTTGGCAGTCAGTTTATCTTCTTTTGGTACAATGGCTCATGCTGCAAAAGTTGATAAAAAATTACCAGAATACAAAAAAGCAAGTGGTGTAACAGGTAACCTTTCAAGTGTTGGTTCTGATACCCTGGCTAACTTAATGGCGTTATGGACTGAAGAATTCACTCGTATTTATCCAAATGTGAACGTTCAAGTTCAGGCTGCAGGTTCTTCTACTGCGCCACCTGCTCTTACTGAAGGTACTTCAAACTTCGGTCCTATGAGCCGTAAAATGAAAGACAAAGAATTACAGGCTTTCGAAAAGAAATTCGGTTACAAGCCTACTCCTATTGCTGTTGCTATCGACGCTTTAGCGGTATACGTACACAAAGATAACCCAATCAAAGGTTTAACTATTCCACAAGTTGATGCGATTTTCTCTTCTACACGTAAGTGTAAAGGTAAAAAAGACATCTCTAAATGGGGTCAAGCTGGCGTTAAAGGTTCTTTAGCAAATCAAAGCATCCAAATCTATGGTCGTAACTCAGTGTCTGGTACATATGGCTACTTCAAGAAGAAAGCATTATGTAAAGGTGACTACAAAACAACTGTAAATGAGCAACCAGGTTCTGCTTCTGTGGTTCAATCTGTTTCAGCTTCAATCAACGGTATTGGTTACTCAGGTATTGGTTACAAAACGTCAGGCGTTCGTGCTTTACCATTAACTAAAAAGCCTGGTAAGCCTTTCGTTGCAGCAACTCCTGAAAATGCAGCTAACAAAAAATATCCTTTAGGTCGTAACTTATGGGTATATGTTAACAAGCAACCAAACAAACCTTTAGCTCCAATGCAAAAAGAATTCATTAAAATGATTCTTTCTAAGCGTGGTCAAAAAGTTGTAGTTAAAGATGGTTACATCCCATTAAGCGCTAAAATGGTTAAGAAAGAACTTGCTAAATTAAACTAAGCAAAGTTTAAGACTTAACATAAAAACCGGTCTTAGGACCGGTTTTTTTATGCCCGAAATTTTTAGCCTTATGCAACTATGGACGCCAATATTTATGTCCCTGCATTTGTAATCGAATCACTTCCGGTGCACCAGCAGGCACAAACTCCACCTCTAACGGAAAAGCATCTTCTTTTAGATCCCAGGCCCGCATACTAATTCGGCAAGCCTTAAAGATAACGCCACGATTAGCCAGCTTGGTTAATAGCTGCGAGGTGCCCTTGCTATTTGCCAATAAAGCATGAATGCCATCTTCGTAAGCCACCACTTCGAATTTTAGCTTGTCTTCTCCAATCTCATCGAGGATCTTATCAATCTGAAGAAATGCCCGGCGGTGACCATAATTATCGCCACTTCGGGTTAACTGCATGACAAATGAAACAGGCGCTTGTTGCGCCATCACAGCCATATGGGATGTCAGCAATGAGAAAAATAAAATCAGTGAAAGAAAGAAACGGCATCTCATAGTTATTTTCCTGGTTAATTTTAATCGCTCAAGTTTAATCTCTGTACCTAAGCACAGAGTCAATAAAGACGAATTACCTCGCTCAAATAAAAATGACAGATTTGAGTAAATTATAACCACCATAATTCATCAAACTGTCATAAAATAGCTCAGCAATTAGATTAATGTAACTATTAGCTTTAGCATAATTTACAGAAATAACATATATTTCAATAGCTTATAGACTGTAATATTACTGTAACAAACAAGCTTTATCATTCGTTCATGTCAGAATCTAACTCTATTAATCCAGCCAACGCGAGCACTGGTGAAGACCTGGCTTTAGCCCATAGTCTCACCGCAAAAATGAATCGTGCTCGGGCAATAAAAAACAAAATCACCACCGTCTGTATGGGCGTGGGTGGTATCAGTGTCATCATCGCCATCGTACTGATTTTCTTTTACCTGGCCTACGTGGTTTTTCCACTGTTTCTTGCGCCAGAAATGGAAAGAACAACACAATACCCCATCCCCGCTGCCGCTGAAGGTAAAACGCTGCACCTGGCAATTGAAGAGCAAAACTCCATTGCAGTTCGCTTTACCGAACAGGCAAAGGCTATTTTCTTTAATGTAAATAATGGCCAGGTTGAGCAAACAGTAAACCTGGCACTACCCCGAAAATCCAGCATAACCAGCTTTGCCACAAGTACGCTTGCTAAAGGTTACCTCGCCCTGGGTTTAAACAACGGCAAAATTTTATTCACACGACATAAATACAAGACTACCTATGTTGATGATATAAAAAGAATCGTTCCTTCAATTGTATACCCGCTGGGTGAAGACCCCATTGAAATCGATGCAACCGGTAAACACGCATTAACTCATGTCGGTATGATACACGATGAAGAGAAAGCCACCTTTGTTGCCTATACAGATGACAATCGCTTGCTGTTAAACCAGCTCATTTTCGACGAAGAGTTAGAAGACGATTCTGAAGAACTGACTTATGAAGGCACCCAGGCTGAAATTCCAAATATTCAACATGTGAGAGACCTGCTTATCGATACCTCGCAGAGCCTGCTTTACGTTGTACATACTAATAGTGAAGTTTCACTCATTGATATTGATGATCTTGAAGATATCCAGGTACTTGAACGTAAACGTGTAGTATCTCAAGGCTCAGAGCTTAGTGAAATTACTTTTTTAACCGGTGAAATTTCCCTGCTCATTGGAGATAACAAAGGTAAGCTGAGCCAGTGGTTCCCGGTACAAAAAGAAACCGGTTTAACTTTAACTCATATCCGTGACTTTGAAAGTGAACACAGCCTGGTAACAGATATTGTTACCGAGCAACGCCGTAAAGGTTTTGCTGCCATTGATGATAAAGGTCAGCTTGCGTTTTATCATTCCACCGCACACCGTACCCTTATTCATGAAGCGATCAGTAAAACAGCGTTAAATTTTCTTGCGATATCACCACGTGCCAATACGTTTATTACTGAAGACAATAACCAACAAATGCAACTCTGGCAGATTGATAACGAACACCCTGAAATGTCCTGGGGTGTTATATGGGATCAAATCTGGTATGAAAGTTATCCTGAACCTAGCCATACCTGGCAATCATCTTCAGCCAGTAATGACTTTGAACCCAAGTTCAGTTTAATGCCACTGGCATTCGGTACTTTAAAAGCCGCCTTCTATGCCATGCTGTTTGCTATGCCTTTAGCTATTATGGGCGCGATTTATACCGCTTACTTCATGTCGGCAAAAATGCGCGGCTATGTAAAACCAACGATTGAAATCATGGAAGCCTTACCGACGGTTATTCTTGGTTTCCTCGCAGGTCTGTGGTTAGCACCTATTATAGAAAGTCATTTGCCAGGCGTGTTTAGCATGTTGCTAATTATGCCGGCGGGTGTACTCATCTTTGCTTTCACCTGGCAAAAGTTACCCAAGCAAATTCGTCATAGAGTGCCTGATGGCTGGCAAGCTGCTTTACTTATCCCGGTACTACTCATAACCGGCTGGATCGCGATGTCACTAAGCCTGCCAATGGAACATCTCTTCTTTGGCGGTGATATGAAAATCTGGTTAAGTGACAATCTTGGCCTCGATTATGATCAACGTAACTCGCTGGTTGTCGGTATTGCGATGGGTGTTGCTGTTATCCCAACCATTTTCTCTATTACTGAAGATGCCATATTCAGTGTACCTAAGAACCTGACCTTTGGTTCACTCGCACTGGGTGCAACACCATGGCAAACACTGATTTATGTCGTTATTTTAACTGCAAGCCCGGGTATCTTTTCAGCTGTGATGATAGGTATGGGTCGTGCAGTGGGTGAAACCATGATTGTATTAATGTCGACAGGAAATACTCCCGTCATGGATATGAGCATCTTCCAGGGTATGCGCACATTAGCTGCCAACGTTGCGGTTGAAATGCCGGAATCGGAAGTTGATAGTACACATTACCGTATCTTATTCCTTGCAGCACTGGTGCTGTTTATCTTTACCTTTATGTTTAACACTTTGGCTGAAATTGTGCGCCAACGTCTGAGAAAGAAATATAGCAGCTTATGATTAAAAAATGGTTCAAATCAGGCGATCCGTGGATCTGGCTTAATGCCGCGGCAGTAAGTGCCAGCTTAATTATTGTGCTTGGCTTATTAGTGTTAATTGCAATTAAAGGTTTATCACACTTCTGGCCAAAATCTGTAGTCCAGGCGCAGTATGTGCAAACGACAACCGCAGCCAACGCTGCATCGATACGGATTATTGGTGAACTTCATGATAGTGAAGAAGTGACCGTTGAAGCATTAAAAGGCATGGGTGTTAACCTTGATACTGATAGTTTGACTGCAACTCGCCTGCTGCTTAAAACAGGTAACCGTGATGTCAGTGGTGCCGATTTTAAATGGATGTTAGAGCCCTATTTAAAAGACAA
>CAMYJG010000015.1:0-12935 GCA_947258695.1 uncultured Ectothiorhodospiraceae bacterium
ACGTAGCACCGAGCGTTCACGCACGATCTTGGCATACGCTTTAATGTTGGCTGCAGTCGGCGTATTCTTTGCCAGCGATCCCAGGTAGCTCAAACCACCAACATTATTGAGTTCATTGTGCGAGTCGAGCCACTCAGATAACGTGACCACATCATAGGGTTCACTTTCTTCTGCTAAAGCATAAATCGCTCTGAAGATTAAACGATGATCCTGGCGGTAAAAATCGACTTCCGCCACCACATCAGAGACCTGGTCCCAGGTGCTGTTATCGATCATCAAGCCACCCAACACCGCCTGCTCCGCCTCGAGCGAATACGGTGGCAATTTCAGGTCTTCTGTCGAGCTATCAACAGGATAGGCTGATTCTGGATATGGAGGAGCAACTTCTTGCATGGAATAACCTAAAATTAACAGTCTGGAATACGGCTATAGTTCGCTTTGTTATTTTCTGAAAAGTAGTCAGATTAAAAGAATACCACACACGGTGAGCTTGGTATTCACTATATTGAAGTTTTGTGAAGTACTATCGGCACAAGGATTGCTCAATTCCTGTAAAAACAAAAAAGGCTGGTGATTTTTTAACCAGCCTTTTTATTCGCATTTTTTAAGCGTTATGAGCGCCGAAAGAACAAGGCAATAATTAATGAGAAAGCGGAATGTACAATTAGACCGTTCTCGCACTTCCTTGTGCTTCACGGCATAAGAACATCCATGTTCTAATACATGAGCATTTCGAATTGATTATTCGTCGTGCCCCACCTCTATTTCATATCAGTGGGTAAACCCGTTATTTCAAGCGCAATAGCTTAAAAATTATTCAGCTTCTACAATCAACTGGATAGGTTGCGCAACATCTGAGTGCAGTTGGAATGAAACTTCGTACTCACCAATATTACGAATCGCTTCTGGTAAAGATACTTCACGACGCTCAACAGTGAAACCCGCTGCTTCAGCTGCTTCAACGATGTCAGAAACACCAATCGAACCAAATAGTTTACCTTCTTCGCCGGCATTTGCTTTGATTGTGATTGTACCCACCGCTGCAATTTGCTCTGCACGAGATTTAGCTGTTGCTAAAACTTCTGCTGCCGCTTTTTCAAGCTCTGCACGACGCGACTCAAACTCAGCAATATTAGCTTCATTTGCTGGTACAGCTTTTTTACTTGGTACTAAAAAGTTACGGCCATAGCCCGCTTTTACAGTTACACGATCACCCAGGTTACCCAGGTTAGCAACTCTCTCTAATAGAATGACTTCCATTTTTATACCCTCAATTTCGATTACCGTTAATCGTAATCTTTAATTCAAATCGTTTTGTGTTTTATTCGCACATAAACGAAAACGTAAATTTAACCAATTATCTAACGAACCAATTAAAGCAATAAATAACAATCCCAGTGCGCCGTATTGCAAAGTAAAGACCATTACCAGGTATACCCCGAGTAACAATGCCGGACTCAACTTACATTTTGCAACAAGACTATGAGTAACGGCTAAACCCTGAAACATCATTAAAACAATAACAATAAAAAACAGGTTTATTGCCAGTTCATTGCTTGTTGTCAGCGCAAAAACTGTTATCAGCAAAGCAATAGCCGCGGCTACCTTACCAAATCGTAACTGGCGGAATTCTTGCGCAAACCCCTCTGGGTTATATAACAAGGCTTGCCACCAACGCGCCAGTAACAAACTCACCGTTTGTAATGCTAAAAACAGGGCTAGGGCAGATCCGGTCATAATTTTTGACATGAACAACCAAAGCTTTTCAGCCTTTGGTCCTTCCTGAATCTGCATACCTGCATCTTTTAGCATTGGTATCAGCTGTTTATTTATTACTTCATACCAATAGGCTGCTGGCTCAGTAAAATAATAAAAGCCCAATACCAGCAAACTACTTAAAGCGGTTGCTACAACCAGTGCAAGTGACATTGATTGCCTGGTCAAAACAATACTGGCCAAAAACCAGCTTGGTAACCAAAACTTTAATGCCAACTCGAGGCCTACCGCAGGTTGAGAAAACGCTACGCTGGTAAAAACTGTCAAGATGACGGTTGATACAACGAGGTTAAATAAACCTTCGCGATAACCATGCACTAATGTCACCAGGGCAACACCGGCCGTTGTAAATATCGCTAAGGGTGAAACAATTAATGATAATATTGCCAGGCTGACAACACTACCAACTGCTTGCACCCGACCATGCATAATAAATTTTGCTAATGCTCGCATGGTTTCTTTCCTTTAGTTCGCCAAATAATGGAGTAACTAAATGATTCTCTTAATCGTGAGAATCTGTATATGGCAATAATGCAATATAGCGTGCACGTTTAACGGCTGTTGCCAGCTGACGTTGGTAACGTGCTTTTGTACCTGTGATACGGCTAGGGACAATTTTGCCACTTTCAGTAACGTTGGCTTTTAATGTAGCCAGGTCTTTGTAATCAATCTCTTCAACTTTATCTGCAGTAAAACGACAGAATTTTCTACGACGGAAATGACGTGCCATCTTTAAGCTCCTATTCTAATTTGGTTATGGAATCTGCTATTCAGCAGCAGCTTCTTCAATTACAGCGTCTTCTGCCGGGGCATCTGCTGCAGGTTGTTCTTCACGTTTATCACGACCACGACTATCACGCTCTTCAGTTTGCGCCATAGGTGAAGGGTCAGAAATCGCAGCTTTGCGACGAATAACCAAATTACGAAGAACAGCATCATTAAAACGGAAACCATTTTCTAACTCATCTAATGTGGCTTGATCACATTCGATATTCATCATTACATAATGAGCTTTGTGGATTTTTTGGATTTGGTAAGCCAGTTGACGGCGTCCCCAATCTTCTAAACGGTGGATAGTTCCTTTAGCATCTTCGATCAGTTTACGGTAACGATCGATCATTGCTGGAACCTGTTCACTTTGGTCAGGGTGGACCAAAAACACGATTTCATAGTGTCTCATAGCGCTCCTCGTGGCTATTGAGCCTCCCGATCTTGGCGGTGAGGCAAGGAGTTAATCAAATTTTAGCTGTTCCCCATTAAATTCGGGTAAACAGGCGCGCGATTTTACTGAAAAATCAACTTAGACACAAGGGGATTAGAATAAATGCTTGTTATAAAAGCAATTTTAGCCACGAAGGGCACGAAGAACACCAAGGAAAGGGAAAATAGCAAAAATTCAAGCACTCACTCTAAAACCTGGCGCGGCAATCTCCAGAAAATTGCGATTTGTCATGAGGTTGCCATAGCCATTTGTGGCACTAAAATGACAAAAATATATTTCCCTTAGTGCTCTTCGTGCCCTTTGTGGCAATAATCAGTTTTTTAGTGTCCGCTGGCGCACGGCTTCGTAGAGGCAAACTCCCGCGCTGACCGAGACATTCAGGCTTTGCACTGTGCCCAACATGGGCAATTTAACCAGCGAATCACAGTTTTCAGCTGTCAGACGACGCAGCCCTTTACCTTCAGCCCCTAAAACCAGGGCCAGTGGCCCGGTTAAATCGACCTGGTAGATATCCTGTTCAGTTTCTAAAGAAGTACCAGTGATCCAGATACCTGCTTGCTGTAAATCGCGCATGCTACGCGCCAGGTTGGTCACTTGTATAAAAGGTATAGTTTCAGCCGCACCACATGCCACTTTTCGTACCACCGAAGTTAACCCCGTGGCCTTGTCTTTGGGTGCGATTACCGCATGCACACCAGCGGCATCTGCAGTGCGTAAACATGCCCCGAGGTTATGAGGATCCTGGACCCCATCCAAAATCAGCAAAAATGCCGGTTCATCGAGATTATCAAGCAACTGTTTCAGGTTTTTTTCATTGCCGGCAGGAGTGTCTTTGCTCAAAGCAACCACCCCCTGGTGGTTAGCTTCCGCTCCTACCAGCTTATCCAGCTGGTCTTTTTTCACCCGCTCTGGTTTTACATTAGCCTCATGGGCTAACTGGAGTATTTTTTTTGCCTTGTCATCTCGACGGGAGTTTTCCAGCCAGACCTGGGATACCATTTCTGGTTCACGTTCAAGCACCGCTTTAACAGCATGCATCCCGTAAATGTAGTGAGAATTATTTTTAGACATAGCGTTGTTAAAATTTACATAGATATTCAACCACAGAGAGCGCAGCGATACAGAGGCAAAGAAAAAGTCATTAATATAATTAACATCTCTGTGAACCTCAGTGTACCCAAAGCACTTCGTGGGGCAGGCTCATCTCTGTGGTAAAGGTTCTTTATTTTTTCTTCTTTTTCTTTTTTTTCTCAGCTAAGCGTTTCTTGGCTTTTTTATTCAGTTTCTTTTTCTTATGCCGAATTTTTTTACCATCCGTATCTCTTTTATTATTGCCGACTTTCTTTTTTGTCGTTTTCTTTTTAGCTGACTTTTTCTTACTGCTTTTTTTCTTTGATTTCTTATTCTCGGCCGAGTCAGATTGCGCTTCTTTTTTCTTTCTTGAGGCGGTTTTTCTTGGTGTCCGTTCTGCTGATACCAGGTCAAAATCAATCTTTTTATCTTCAAGATTTACTTTTGCCACACTAACCACTAGATGATCACCCAGACGGAAAACTTGCCCGGTTCGCTCACCGACTAAACGATGATGTGCTGCATCAAAATGATAATAATCTTGAGCTAAGGATGTAACGTGAATTAAACCTTCGACATAAATTTTATCCAGCTCAACAAATAAACCAAAGCCCGTTGCACTGGTAATGGTGCCTTCAAATACTTCACCGATTTTATCCATCATGTATTCACACTTGAGCCAGTCAACCGCATCACGGGTTGCCTCGTCAGCACGACGTTCTGTTTGTGAACAGTGTTCACCTAAATCACGCATGGTGTTTTCGGTATAGTGATAACTATCTGCTTTACCACCACGAACAACATGTCGAATTGCACGATGTACCAATAAATCAGGATAGCGTCTTATTGGCGAGGTAAAGTGTGCATAAGCTTCATGCGCCAGGCCAAAGTGACCGTTATTATCGGGCGTATAAACCGCTTGCTGTAAACTGCGTAATAAAACGGTTTGTATCAAATGCATATCAGGGCGGTCCTGAATTTGTTCAAGCAATTCTGCATAATCACCTGAACCTGGAATTTCACCGCCGCCCAATACCAGCCCAACTTCTGCTAAAAACTCTTTTAAGCCTTCTATTTTAGCTTCTTTTGGACTGCCGTGAACCCGGTATAATGCTGGCATTTTATGTTTCAATAAATACTTGGCCGCACTGACATTTGCCAGGATCATAAATTCTTCGATTAACTTGTGTGCATCGTTTCTTACCAATGGAATGATTTTATCTATTTTCCGATCTTCGCCGAACACGATTCGTGTTTCAGTGGTATCGAAATCAATAGCACCACGTTTTTTTCTGCGTTTCAGTAACACATTAAACAGGCTATGCATTTCTAATAACTGTGGTACAAAGTCTTTATACTGTTCACGCAAAGGACTATCGCTATCTTCAATAATCGCGGCAACTTTAGTGTAGGTAAACCGGCAATGTGAACGCATAACACCTTCAAAGAAGTCATACGAAATCACTTTACCTTTTTTATCCAGTTGCATTTCACAAACCATGCAGAGGCGATCAACTTCCGGGTTTAATGAGCATAAACCGTTCGATAAAATTTCAGGTAACATCGGAATGACACGTTCAGGAAAATAAACAGAAGTACCACGTTCATGCGCTTCTTTATCCAGCGCAGTATCCAGTTCAACATAATGAGAAACATCAGCTATCGCAACGAATAAACGCCAGCCTTTCTCATTCGATTCAACAAAAACAGCATCATCAAAATCACGGGCATCTTCACCGTCTATCGTCACTAAAGGTAGATGACGAATATCAACCCGGCCTTTCTGAGTTTTTGCTTGTTCGGGAACTTCTCTGCTTAAATCTTTTATTTCGGCTTCAACTGCATCAGGCCAATTTGTTGCAATGCCATGAGAACGCATCGCAATGTCGATCTCCATACCAGCAGC
Source organism: uncultured Ectothiorhodospiraceae bacterium (assembly GCA_947258695.1). GTDB lineage: Bacteria > Pseudomonadota > Gammaproteobacteria > UBA6429 > Thiohalophilaceae > JAGLTQ01. The sequence goes on from CAMYJG010000015.1 coordinate 5,976, forward strand.
CATGTGATCGCCTAAAACTTCTACTACTTTACCGACAGCCTGGCGATGACGAGTTGGTTGCTCGATGATTTCGACTGAAACTATCTGGCCATGATGTGCATTACCGACATTTTCCTGTGGCACTAAAATATCATTGCTAATACGTTTGTTGTCTGCCACAACATAACCAACCCCGCTTTCGATAAATAATCGTCCAACGATAAATGGGTTAGCCCGCTCCAACACTTCAACTAAAGCACCTTCGCGGCGGCCTTTTTTATCTACCCCAGCAATACGAACGATGGCTTTATCACCATGGAATAATCGGCGCATCTGGAAAGCCGTCAAAAACAGATCATCACTGCCATCTTCCGGACAAAGAAAGCCAAATCCATCGGCGTGACCAATCACACGACCTGTAATCAAATCCATCTTGCTGATTAATGCATATTCCTTTTTCCGGGTGAACATGAGCTGACCATCACGCTCCATAGCACGTAAGCGGCGGCGTAATGCTTCCAGTCCATTCTCATCAGACAACCCCAGCAACTCAGAAATCGCTGCTCTGTCCAAAGGCTTGCCGGCAGCCTCTAATTGCTCAAGAATAAATTCACGACTTGGAATAGGATTATCATATTTACTCGATTCCCGTTGTGCGTGAGGGTCTACGGCTTTTTTATTGTCTGTTTTGTCACTCATATGAATTTATTGTCTTGCCTGCCTTTAATGGCGAATGGTGGAAAACGTTGATTTTACAACAAAAATTGGAAGTCTGCTGAATAATAAGCATCTTGATTGACAGTATCATATTCTATGGTAAAGTCGCGGCTTCAGAAATAACACTGATCACCTTTGCCGAGGTGGCGGAATTGGTAGACGCGCTAGCTTCAGGTGCTAGTGGGCTTCGGCCCGTGGAGGTTCAAGTCCTCTTCTCGGCACCATAATCACTACTTCAAATCAAATTACTCTATAGATTAAGTGTATATCTTGGTAAGAAGAAAGAGGACTAATCCAGCCCTTCGCATAGCTCCGGGCGTTCACAGGGAAAACGTATGCACGTTTTCTATTTCCTGTTCACCCTCTTCTCGGCACCATTTTATATATTCTATTCTTACCTCACCCCACTTATAAATAAGTAGTATTAGCAGCAAATGTAATAAGATTAAAGAAGTTTACTGTTACTTCATTAAATACAACTTATCACGAACTTTTTCTAAAAAAGAATGAATATTGATTGGCTTGGTTATATAGTCATCAAATCCAGCATCTAAGCCTTTTTTGATATCTTGAGGCATCGCATTTGCGCTGATTGCAATAACCGGGATGTTTCGCGTTTCATCTTGAGCTCTTAACTGTTGCAGAAGCTCATAACCATTTATCCCCGGTAAGTTAATATCCAGCAAGATTAAATCAGGCTGGTGTTCTATGGCCAGTTTTAGTCCTAGTAACGGTTCATGTGCGCTCCACATATGAGCATTAGAAAAATCAGCTAATAACCGTGTAACCAAACGAAGGTTTGCCGGATTATCTTCAATATAAAGAATGGAATGTCCACCTTTAAGTTTATTTATCTCTTCAAACTGTGTATGAGGATGCGAATCATATTCAGTTTCACCAGGTATATCTGAACCTGCCGGTAAAACAAACCAAAAAGTACTCCCTTCCGCAACAGTACTCTCAAAACCTATATAGCCACCCATTAGCTCAACAAGGTTTCGTGTAATAACAAGACCAATACCCGTTCCTTCTATATTACTGCTCTCAGCACCTAAACGATTAAATGCGGTAAACAGTTGGTTTTGTTCATCTTCAGTTAAACCTTGACCAGTATCAGTTATGCTAATACAAATTTGATTATCATTAATATTTTCATACTTAAGTATAATTTTACCATTCTCAGAATTATATTTCACCGCGTTACTTAATAAGTTAAGGATAACCTGTTTAATACGAGTATGATCTGCATATATCAATACTTTCCTTGCAATTAAATCTTCTAATGTGATTTTGTTATTTTCATCCTGAATAACAATTTCAACACCTCTTTTTTCAGCCAAAGGAGATATTATTTGTAATGACTCTGTAATAACTTCGCCTAATAAAACATTTTCTATTGATAGATCGATTCGTCCTGCATCGATTTTTGATAAATCTAATACTTCATTAATAAGTTGCAACAGGTGTTCGCTAGCTTTTAATATTTCATCAATACTATCTTTTTGACTCACGCTTAAGGTTTGCTCTCCTTCAAATTGCAAGACCTGGCTGAACCCCATAATCGCATTCATTGGTGTCCGTAGTTCATGACTCATACTTGAAAGGAATATAGACTTAGCCCTGTTTGCATTTTCTGCTTCTTCACGTGCATGAATTAACTCTTCTCTTGCTTGTACTGACTTTGTGACATCCTGCACAACACCCAGCATACGCGTTGCCTTACCAGTTGTATCACGTAACACATCTCCACTTTCCCGCAGCCAATGCACACTGCCATCCGGCCATACAATCCGATGTTCAATGTCGTAAACTGTTTCTTTATCGATACAATCTTTCACAGCTTCTTGAACCAATGATCGGTCATCGGGGTGAACCATGGCAAGAAACTCGTCATACGTGCTTTTTAATTGTACTTTTTTTAAACCAAATAATGCCCATACACGTTCTGACCAAAATAACTCACCTGATGAAATATTCCAGTCCCAGTTTCCAATATTGGCAAATTTCTGGCTGCGTTCCAAACGTTCTTCAGTTTGCTTGTAATCAGTAATATCCGTTCGTGCTGAAACATACTTATAAGGTTTGCCCTTATCATTTAAAAAGGGAACAATAGTTGAGTCTACCCAGTACTCATTACCATTCTTATTATGATTACAGATAACCCCATGCCATACCCCACCACTTGAAATTGTTTTCCAGAGTTCTGTATAAAATGAGTCAGAATGATAACCCGATTTAATTAAACGATGATTTTGCCCAATCAGCTCATCGCGCGAATAACCACTTATATTTATGAACTTTTCATTAACACTGGTAATACGTCCTGAAATATCTGCGATACTAACGATATCGTGCATATTCATCGTTACAGTTTGGTAATCACTTTCACGAAGTGCAAGGAGTAAATCTTTATTAAGCCGGTTAATTTGCCGGGAGCGTTTTGACCTGGCGACAACCGCTGAAACCAGGTGATCTGCAGCAACAGGTTTTACTAAAAAGTCATCTCCACCTAAATCCATTGCAGACAATTGACGATTAAGGTCTGCTTCTATTGATAAAAACATGATAGGTGTTTGTGCCCAGGCATCGTCCTGCCTTACCACCTGCGCAAGTTCTAACCCGGTACATCCCGGCATATAAAAATCAATAACAATGACATCGGGTTTAAATTCTGCCAATGCTTCTAAAGCCTGCATCGGATTTGATAATGCCTTAACCTCCATGCCTGCCTCACCCAAAACGGTGGCATAGTATTGCAGCATGGTTTCGTCATCATCAATCATTAAAATTCGATAGGGTTTTATGTCTCGTAAAACTAAGCCATTCAAAGTTTGACTGAATTTATTAAAATCTATGGGTTTAGTAAAATATCGATTTGCCCCTGCCCGGGCTGCAGCAAGGCGACTTTCAATATCAACTCGCACTGAAAGAAAAATAACATACGGAAAAAATTCAATCTTGTTTCTTAACCTGTTAATGACATCGGCACCCTCTGTATCACATTGACTGAAAACCATGTCCATAATAATAATGACAGGTATATTTTTATCACACGCGGCTTCAAAATCGTTTACATTATCAAAATGTACGACATTAAAATGAAAGCGTTTTAGCTTTGCCAATAAATCTGCTGAAAAAAGCGCATCGTCATCGACAAAATAAATAAGATTCTCTGATTTTAGCTCTTTATAGATATGTTGCGGAATATAAGGAATATTTGATGGATGCCAATCCTCACTGACGAGCTTAAGTTGTATGATTAAGCCATTGAGTTGCTGCTGAGTGTCGTGATCTAATAATGGTGTTGATGAGGACGCTATAGTTTTTTCAGTTTTATTGAGTAACGGTTTTAATTGTGTCTCAAGTTCACGTGCAGCAGTACTAATCGCCATTGCGCCAAAGGTACCACCTGAGCCAGCCAGGCTATGCACCTGTCGGTATAATTCCTGAAGAGAATTTTCTGATCCTTCGGCGCCGCATATATCGCCAAAGAGTTTTTTGATTTTAGTTAATTTAGCGGGTAGATCGTTTTTAAATATCTGCTGTAATTCAGCGAGCTGTTTCTCCACATCATTTAGGTTGGAATCAACCATCAATTATTCTCGCTAACTTTTTGTTATACTTGAAACTGAATTAAATAACATTAATTGTTTAATTCTATGCAATGTGTTGTGTCTTAACTGTTAAATTATGTAAACAGAATGTCAGAATCTATCGAATCTCTTATGCTTATACTGATATTACACAAGATAATTTTAGAGTAAAGTCTTATCCTATAATTATATAATCACTTGCAAGTAAACCGGTGTTGATAACAGAAAAAGAGAGAAATACACCCCAAAACAGCTTATTTTTATTGTGGGCAAAAAAAAGCTGTTAAAAACAGGCCTTTTTTTTAAATCTTAAATATTTGCTATTCGTAAGGGTCTCGCAAGACCATGGTATCAACCCGATCCGGCCCGGTTGAAATGATATCGATAGGAACACCAACCACTTCTTCAATTTTCTTGATATAGGCTTTTGCGTTCTCGGGTAAGTCATCATAGTTCTGAACACCGACCGTGCTTTCTGACCAACCTGGCATTTCAATGTATTTAGGTACACATTGTTCATACGCATCAGCGCCAATCGGTGGGGCATCCACTTCGGTACCATCATGATCATAGCCAACGGCAATACGCAGTGTTTCAAGACCATCGAGTACATCCATCTTAGTCAGACAAATACCGGTTAATGAATTGATTTGTGCAGAGCGACGTAAACACACCGCATCTAACCAGCCACAACGACGTGCACGTCCTGTTGTTGCACCAAATTCATGGCCCTCTTTTGCCAGGTGCGCACCAACCGGATCATTTAAGTCTTCACCATCATAAAGTTCGGTTGGGAAAGGACCCGCACCAACACGTGTGGTATAAGCTTTAGTGATACCCAGTACGTAATCAATATCACATGGACCAACACCCGTGCCAGTTGCAGCACCACCGGCCGTTGGATTTGATGAAGTCACATAAGGATAAGTACCATGATCAATATCAAGCAAAGTACCTTGTGCACCTTCAAACATAATGTCTTTTCCATCGCTACGCATTTTATGCAACATACCAGTTACATCAGTGACCATAGGACGAATGACTTCTGCCATCTCTAAACCGTAATCAAGTACTTGTTGGAAATCAACAGTGTCGACTTTAAAATAATTTTTTAATGCGAAATTATGATAATCCAGTACTTCACCTAAACGTGCAGCAAAACGTTCACGGTGTAACATGTCACCAACTTTAAGTCCGCGACGAGAAATTTTATCTTCATAAGCAGGACCAATACCACGTCCTGTTGTTCCAATCGCTTTATTGCCACGAGCAATTTCACGCGCCTGGTCAAGTGCAATATGATAAGGAAGAATTAAGGTACTGGCTTCACTGATAAATAAACGGCCATCGGTATTAACGCCGCTTTCTTTTAACATGTCCAGCTCTTTCATCAGCGCATCCGGCGCTAAAACAACACCGTTACCGATCATGCAGTTAACATTGTCACGTAAAATGCCAGACGGGATTAAATGCAAAACGGTTTTCTTGCCATCGATAACTAAAGTATGACCCGCGTTATGACCACCCTGAAAACGAACAACCGCATCTGCGCGTTCGGTTAACAGATCAACGACTTTACCTTTGCCTTCATCACCCCATTGAGTGCCGACAACAATGACATTCTTACCCATAATGACTATCCAATTATTTAAAATTTAAAAAAAACAGTTCCCTCCCCTTGAAGGGGAGGGTTAGGGAGGGGTGATTAAAGCAATCCCCTCCCCCTCGCCCCCTCCCTCGGTAACTGCTCCTGCGTTACTCTAGCTCCTGCGTCCATGCAGTCGTAAGGGAGGGGAGAATATGTACTATTTTACTTTCCAGTTCGAACCGTCTTTCACTAACTCACGATCACAGCCCATCTCTTTTGCTGAACCGTTTTGTCCTGGTAAAGCTGAAATCACTCTTTCACCTTGCTGGCGAAGCTCAGATACCGCTTTTTGTAACTCAGCATCATTGTCCGCGGGTGCATATATCGCTGCAAGCTGATTATTTTTATATGTCGATAATGAAAGCAGGTTCTTTAGATCGGTACTGAACCCGGTTGCCGGACGTGCACGACCAAATACCTCGCCAATATCATCATAACGACCACCTAAAGCGACCGCCTGGCCAGATCCTGCTACATAAGCAGCAAACACGATACCGGTGTGATAGTGGTAACCACGGAGTTCGGCTAAATCGAAATGAATTTTTATTCCCGGCTGTTGTGCTTTGAGTAATTCTGCAATTCGGGTTAATTCATCCAATGCAGTTAACACACCTTTATCTGCATTTTTCAGAACTGATTTTGCTTCAGTTAAAATACTTTCATCACCATTCAAACTGGTCAGCGCGGAAATCGCAGCTGTGATTTTTTTATCAAGTTTCCATTCATTTAAATAATCTGCAATTTCAGTATTGGCTTTGCGCTGCAAACTGTCGAATAGCAATGCTTCTTGTTCAGCGTTCAGTCCCGCTTGCTTAACTAGTTCACGGTAAATACCAACATGACCTAAATCAACAAACGGATTCTCAACACCCGATGTTGCTAAGGTCTCTAACATTAAGCTAATAACTTCAACATCACTTTCTATACCGGCGTGACCATAAAGTTCTGCACCAACCTGGAAAGGACTACGCGAACCGGCAAAACCATCGGTGCGAGTATGCAAAACAGTGCCCATGTAACATA
>CAMYJG010000015.1:12955-119728 GCA_947258695.1 uncultured Ectothiorhodospiraceae bacterium
AGCGAGTTGGCGTATCCTGGTTTAAGTGATGGGCATCAATACGCGCAACCTGGGGTGTCATATCTGCGCGCACGCCCATTAATCGACCCGTTAGTTGGTCAGTGAGTTTAAACGTTTGCAAGTCCAGGTCATTACCCGTGCCGGTTAATAATGACTCAAGATATTCAATAAATGGAGGGATTACCAATTCATAGCCCCAACTTTCATACGTATCTAATAAAGTTCGACGTAATTGTTCAAGACGTTTTGCTTCTTTTGGCAAAACTTCTTCAATTCCTTCGGGCAATAACCAACGATCTGTCTTATTCATATTATTTTAAAAAGTTTGGAGTTTTAACTAGCTAGTGAGAAAGTAGACGATAGTTGCACCAATCGACATACTGATTAAGCCCATGGTTCGCAGTGTCTTTTCATCCAGCTCTCTTATTGTACTCATGGTTTTTTTAAATGCCTTTGGGTTAAGTGATGGCATCAAACCTTCAATGACCAACACTAAGCCCAAAGCAATCCACAATGAATCCCACATTCAGATTCTTACTTGGATTTTTTAAAGTATTTAAAAAACTCAGAACTAGGATCAATGACCATGATATCACCCTGAGTAGTAAACGATTCTTTATAAGCATTTAAGCTGCGATAAAAAGAGTAGAACTCACGATCTTTGCTATAAGCTTTTGCATAAATATTTGCCGCTTTACCGTCACCATCACCACGTATTTTTTCAGCTTCACGATAAGCATCGGCAATGGTTACTGTGCGTTGGCGATCTGCATCAGCACGAATACGTTCTGCTGCTTCTGCACCACGTGAACGAAAATCTTTAGCGACTCGAGTCCGTTCTGCTTCCATACGACGGTATACAGAGTTGCTAATATCTTCACTAAAATCGATACGTTTCACACGCACATCTACGAGATCTATACCAAATTTATTCACTTGTACATTTGCTGTTTTGGTTGTGGCATCCATTATCTCTTCACGTTCACCAGAGATAACTTCTTTAATAGTTCGTTTACTAAACTGTTCACGTAAACCTTCATTAACAACGGTATATAAACGCTCAGCGGCAACACGCTCATTACCACCCGACATTGCCTTATAAAAGGTTGCAACATTGTTAATGCGCCATTTCAAAAAGAAATCAACGTTGACGTTTTTCTTTTCTTTTGTGAGATAAATGGCTGGACGTGCATCTAACGTTAATATACGTTTATCAAACTTACGAATATTATTGATAAAAGGCACTTTAAAATAAATACCGGCTTCATAATCTGACTTAACTATTTCACCTAAACGAAATTTCAATGCCAGTTCACGTTCATCAACTACAAAAATTGACATTAAGCCGCCAACTAAAATAACAACAGCGGCAATTAAACCTGAAGTTTTTAAATCAAACATGATTAACGACCCTCCCGGCCACGTAAGTTATCACGTGTTCGTGATGTGTTATTGCTATTTGTAGTGCTTGGTAATGATTGCTTCAATTCTTCAAGGTCTTGTACGCTTAAAGAAGAACCCTGGCGAGACTGCAAACGGTCTAAAGGTAAATACATCAGGTTATTTCCTTTCTTAACATCCACCATGACTTTATTACTATTACCTAAAACTGATTCCATTGCTTCTAAATAAAGACGCTCACGAGTAACAATGGGTGCTCTTTTGTATTCTGTTAAAACTTTCAGAAAACGTTCAGTTTCACCATTCGCTTTTGCAATAATTTGATCACGATAAGCGGCCGCTTCCTGTTCCATACGTGCCGCTTTACCACGCGCTTTTGGAATAATGTCGTTGAAATAAGCTTCGGCTTCATTCTCCAATCGTACTTTATCTTCACGTGCTTTAACCGCATCGCTAAATGCATGTTGTACTTGCTCTGGTGGTTGCGCGTTTTGCATATTCACATTGGTGACAACCAGGCCCGTTTTATAACTATCAAGTATTTCTGTCATTAAATCTTTAGTACTTGTTGCTACCTGCACCCGACCATCTTTAATAACAAAGTCCATGTTATTTTTACCCACGACTTCACGCATGGCAGTTTCAGTGACTTGACGCAATGTTGTATCTGGGTCTCTAACATTAAAGATATAATCTTTAGAATTACCCACTTTATATTGAACGGCGAATTGAATATCGACAATATTTTCGTCTTTAGTCAGCATCAAAGATTCAAATGAGGTCGCACCAATATTTATACTACGAACTTGCTCTACATCAACAATTTCGACAGTCTCAATAAAACGTGGGTACCAATGTGGGCCCGGCTCAGTAATACGGTCAAAAGCGCCAAAGCGTAAAACTACGCCTTCTCTACCTTCATCTATGATATAGATACCGGATAAAACCCAAAGTACTAATAAAATGACAGCAACAAAGCTCAAACCTTTGCCACCACCTGCTGCGCTGCCTCTACCACCCGAGCGGCCGCCACCTTTACCACCAAATAAACTGGTGACTTTATCATTCAGTTTTTTGAAGACTTCATCCAGATCAGGCGGACCATCCTGATTTTTATTTTTATTTCCCCAGGGATCCTTATTGCCAGATCCATTTCCAGAACCACCGGGTTCATTCCAAGCCATTTCCTGATTGGGCTTGTTCAATTTTGAGATATCTTCATTCGACATTATTAGTCTCGTCTTTTCAGCTTAAAATTAAGGTTATTTGTAGAATCACGCACAAAGGGTGACATTCTATTTGGCTTAGGCGTCTGCCGCAAGCTGGAGGGAGGAATGATTCTCAACGATATACTGATCTACCGCTTCATATTTGACCAAACTATCCCAATCTGCCCGTCTCAGGGTGACATCCATCAGCCATCCCCCTGTTTCAAGCATATCTTGCTGGTTAACCGAGCCCACTTCAAACAAACGGGCATGTAATCTTCCTGCTTGTGCGGGTAAAGAAAGTTGCTGATGAATCATGTCAGTATTTACCCGTTCAGCCAGCGCTTGATTGAGTAAATCCAGTCCTTCGCCGGTTAACGCAGATACCCAGACCCGTATTGGCATCCCGGTTTCATCGCGATCGATACGTGCTGACATCCCATCGAGTAAATCTATCTTATTATATACCTTGAGTTGAGGACGATCCTCAGCGCCAATCTCCTCAAGCACCCGATTAACAGAATCGATATTCTCATCACGTTCATCACTCGAGGCATCCACCACGTGGAGTAATAAATCTGCGTCCTGTGTCTCTTTTAATGTTGAGCGGAAAGCGGCAACCAGGTCGTGGGGTAACTGACGAATAAAGCCCACGGTATCGGCCAACACCACGGGGAATCCGGCAGGTAACTTTACTTTTCGTAATGTCGGATCCAGCGTGGCAAATAACTGATCAGCCGCGTAGACCTCGGCATTTGTCAGGTTATTAAATAGCGTTGATTTTCCCGCATTGGTGTAACCGACCAGAGAAACCGTGGGTACATCGGCTTTTTTACGTGCACGTCTGCCCTGCTCACGTTGGCGTTGTACTTTTTCTAAGCGGGTTTTAAGGGTCCGAATTCGGTGTCCAATTAAACGTCGATCAGTTTCTAGCTGTGTTTCGCCCGGACCACGAAGTCCAATCCCGCCTTTTTGTCGTTCCAGGTGAGTCCAACCACGTACCAAACGGGTGGATAAATGGCGTAATTGTGCCAATTCAACTTGTAGCTGACCTTCATGGCTGCGTGCGCGTTGGGCAAAAATATCCAGGATAAGACCAGTGCGATCGAGTACCTGGCATTCGAGTAAGGCTTCTAAATTTCGTTCCTGAACGGGAGAGAGTTCATGATCAAATAAGACCACGTCGGCTTCATACGTTAAAACGGCATCGCGCACTTCTTCCGCTTTACCGGTGCCGACAAAATAACGTGGATGTGGCACAGCACGTGAGCCTGTGACTACGGCAACAGGCTCCGCACCAGAAGAAACCACGAGTTCTTTAAATTCTTCGAGAGACTCATCATCTGAGCCAGTATGCAAATTGAGGTGAACCAAAACAGCACGTTCACCCCCTTGAGGACGTTCAAACAATCAAAATACCCTCAAGTAAAACTTCAGAATGATTAAACATTGCCACCATTTTCCGCGCCTTTACCACCTTCTTCGGTAGCAGGCATTTTAACATTTCTAGCAGGTACCACGGTTGAAATAGCGTGTTTATACACCATTTGGCTAACGGTATTTCTGAGTAAAACAACGAATTGATCGAAAGACTCGATCTGGCCTTGAAGTTTAATTCCATTAATTAAAAAGATTGATACTGGAATACGTTCTTTTCGCAAGGCATTAAGAAATGGATCTTGCAGAGATTGCCCTCTACTCATAATTATTATCTCCAAATATAATTGTTGTTATTTGGCAGCAAAAACAACGACTTACGCTACCTGCAAATCACACACCATAACATCGTTGACCAAAATGAAGTCCAAACGAGTGCTAACGAAAACTGTTTGTCCATTAATCCGGTATTCACCGAACCAGTGTTTAACTATCTAGGTACTCTTTAACAGTTTTCAAGACATTTTCCTGGATATGTAGCTCAGAATATCGGCTTGAATCATAAATAGTTAAGTCTTTTTCTGAGCGCAACCAGGTAAATTGTCTTTTTGCCAGCTGGCGTGTGGCAATGACACCTCTTTCTTGCATTTCAGTATAGTCTATTCTGCCATCAAGATAATCCCATACTTGCCGGTATCCGACGGCTCTTATCGCCGGTAGGTCTGGGTGCAAATCCCCTCTTTCTTGTAATGCTTTTACTTCCTCGACCAATCCATGCTCCAACATAAGCGCAAAACGTTTTTCAATTCGCTGATGTAGTAGTGCACGATCTGAAGGAATCAGTGCGAGTTTCAGCAGCTTATAAGGCAAAGGTTCTGCTTTTTGCTCTTTTTGTAATTGACTCATCGGTTTGCCGGACATTTCATAGACTTCCAATGCCCGTGAAATTCGTTGTGGATCATTAGGATGAATACGCTCAGCCGCTTCAGCATCAACCTCAGCCAGTCGTTGATGCATTTTTTTCCAACCCATTTCTTTTGCTTGTTGTTCAATTTTTTTTCGGGTCGCCTCATCCGAGCTCGGTAACTCAGATAAACCTTCTAGTAAGGCGCGAAAATACAACATTGTGCCGCCCACTAATAAAGGAATGCGTCCTGCTGCAATAATCGATGCCATTTCTTTTAACGCATCTTCACGAAACCTTGCGGCAGAATAGGCATCAAGCGGGTCAACCACGTCAATTAAACGATGCGGAGCTTTCGCAAGTTCTTCCTTGCTGGGTTTAGCTGAACCGATATCCAAGCCACGATATACCATCGCTGAATCAACACTAATAATATCGACAGGAAAATGTTCTGCCAGGAAAATAGCAAGGTCGGTTTTACCCGACGCTGTTGGTCCCATTAAACAAATTGCTTTTGGTAAGGATGATGGCATTGACTATATTACCTAAATACTCACAGTTTTATTGGCTCGTCATTCCGGTGTGCTCTTAACCGGAATCCAGCGTTAATGATAATAGATTGCCGCGCTTTGCTCGCAATGACAGCATTCATTTCGCTACTTAAACCAAGCGGCTAAATCTTTATCCGAAATTTGATGATAACAATGCTTAACTTTATCCAGGCCAAGACTTTCTAAACCACGCAGTAATGCATTCCAATCAGATGGATTATCACTGAACTCATCTTCTACAATAATATCGAGCAAAGTACTTTTAAAATCGGTATCACCATTCTCGATACGATTTATATAAAGTTCGACACATTGTTTAAGTTCAGAAACATTTAATAGAGACGGTACCTGGCGTAACATAAGTTCATTTTCACCCAGGGTCGAAAATTCAAAACCTAACCTTTTTAAACCCGCATGATTTTGTTCTAACCATGCTACTGCATTTGATTTTATATTCACGCTAAATGGAATAAGTACCGGTTTAGAAATCAAATGTTCTTGTTCAGACAAGGCAGTTTCAAGCTGTTGCTGTAGTAATAGTTTTCGACAATCAGTTAATGCAAACGCTAACAAACCCTGGTTGTTTTGAGCCAGCAAGTAATTATTGTTTACTCTGGCTAACGCTATGCCAAGAGGCTTATTTAAATCGTCATTACCCGCTAAACTTTGATAGGCAGAAGCATAAAGCGCATGAGACTCAGAAACGGAATTAGTAAAAGAAGAATTATATGATGTAGACTTAAATTCAGACGATGCGGTAGCAGCAAACTTATTGCTTGGATACTTATTATCACCTATTTGCTCACTACCTGCCTGTTGTGACAATGCTTGACGTAAACTATAAAATAAAAAATCATGAATTAAACGACTTTGCCGGAAACGTACTTCATGTTTTGTTGGGTGTACATTGACATCAACCTGCTCGGCATCCATTTCTAGCTGTAAAACATAAACAGGAAAACGTCCCGGGTAAATCATATCCTGAAAAGCCTGGCGCACTGCATGCGTGATCACTTTGTCTCGAATCATACGGCCATTAACAAAGAAGTACTGCATATCCGACTGGCTACGTGAATACTCTGGCTTTGCTAACCAACCTGTTAATTTTAAACCGGCATTTTCAAAATCAAGTTTGACCGCGGCCTGGATAAACTCTTTATTAATTAGTCGTGTTAGTCGTTGCAACTTACTTTCATATGAATCAGCAACCGGTAAAGAAAAAATCTGGCGCTGGTTATGCCTGAAAGTAAAAGCCACATCAAAACGCGCTAGTGCTAGCCGTTTAACCACATCTTCGATATGTCGATACTCAGTACGTTCAGCTTTTAAAAATTTTCGTCTTGCCGGTGTATTATAAAAAAGATTATTCACTTGCACCGTTGTTCCCTGGGGATGGGAAGCCGGTGTTAAATCGAACTGGTCTTCTTTTGTTTTAATACTCCAGGCCACATCATCATAAAAGGAAGTTAATGTCAGTTCACTAACCGATGCGATACTTGCCAGTGCTTCACCACGAAACCCCATGCTTACAACATGAATAAGATCATCTAATGAACTAATTTTGCTGGTAGCATGCGGGCTCAGTGCCAGGGCAAGTTCATCTTGGGGGATACCATAGCCGTTATCCCTGATACGGATTAATTGTGTACCGCCAGCCTGGATATCAATATCAATTTGGGTTGCACCCGCATCCAGACTATTTTCCAGTAACTCTTTAACAACAGAAGCCGGACGTTCGATAACCTCGCCGGCAGCAATTTGATTGGCCAGTTGCGTTGAGAGTTGTTGAATAGATGTTCTGGGTTTTGTCATTGCATGCATAGTGCAAGCTTACAACAAAGCGGGACGAAAGGGATATTTAGATAGCAGGAATTCTCAGAGTTTTACCGACATGCAATTTATCGCCGCGAATATTATTAACATCGCGGATTGATGCCATACTAATTTGATAACGTTGCGCGATACCACTTAGTGTTTCACCACGAGCAATACGGTGTTTACGATCACGAAGTGCTAACAATGTTCCCGGAACAGGATTGGAACGAAAATAAGAACGGGTGCCTTTAAAAATAGCCTTGGCTAATGCACGTTGATGTTTGTGGGAACGTAATTTACGTTCTTCACTGCGGTTAGAAATAAAGGCAGTTTCAACTAAAATCGCCGGGCGTCCTGCTTTCAAAACCCGGAACCCCGCTTGCTCAACTGTCTTTTTGTGTAAGCGGTTAACGCCTTTTAAACCGGCTAATACTTTACTTGCAACCTGGTGACTGTCTTCCAAGGTTGAATTTTTCACCATGTCCGCCAGTACCATATTTAATAAATCATCATTTGTACCATTAACACCACCGTTCAAATCAGCGCTGTTTTCACTGTCGGCCAAATAACTGGCTAAATCCGAACTGGCACCACTTTCAGATAAAATAAATACTGAAGTACCACGTGCTTTGCCATTTTTAAATGCATCGGCATGAATCGAAATAAATAAATCAGCCTGAGCCATCTGTGCTTTTTTAACCCGTTGCTTCAACCCAATATAGTAATCACCATTTCGTATCATTAAGGGTTTCATACCACGTTCACGCTTGATTAATTTTTCAAGCTCTTTGGCTATGCGCAATACAACATCTTTTTCACGGGTACCTCGTTGGCCAATCGCTCCAGGGTCTTCCCCTCCATGTCCGGCATCAATCGCAATTATCAAATCTCTAGCCCGTTTTTTTGATTTATAAACGGGACGCTTAACAACAACTGGCTTTTTACTCTTTTTCGCGTCGAATAAATCTACCACTAAGCGGTGGCCATAAGTGCCATGGGGTTTTAAGACAAAACTTTTTGGCTTAACTGCATTTTTTAAATCCAATACAACACGCAAACCATTTTCACCACGTTTGGCATAACGAAGTCCTTTAATACGAGACTCATTATATGTTGCTGATGGCAAAGCACCGCTGACCCTGGTGTCTTTAAGATCGATAACTATTCGATTGGGATTACGTAAAGTAAACAGGCTATGTTCAACCGGCGCATTCAGGTCAAAAACAAGGCGGGTATTATCGGGGGCAGGCCACATGCGTAAGCCGCGTACTTCGGACGCTAGCAGATTATTAGGCAGCAACGTTACAATCAAGCCAAGACTCAGACTCAAAATAGAAAGCAAACGCGACTGTTTCATTAACGCAGATTTAAACACTTGGATACCCCTTTACCCATGTATAGTACTAATAATGGATAAAATCCGTACCAGAATCAAGTATTTTACTATATTTTTTAGATAGATAGCCGATCTATCTCGAAAGAATCGAGAATATTTGGACTAAGCCTGGACGGCGGCGATGAGTTGCTTTACGAGTTCATTTCCTTTATCTGAATCTGCAACTAACTCAACGTTCCTTCCATCTTCTTGATATTTAAGCATTATTTCTAAATCTGCAGCGGCTAACCAGCCTTCACCACGCTGGGGCCATTCGACCAGGCAAACGCTGTCGTCGGCAAAATAATCTCGCCCGCCTAAATATTCCAGTTCTTCTGGATCAGCCAGTCGATACAGATCGAAATGAAAAATATGTTGGAGTTTATTGGGGTTTTTCCCGGCAGTGCTTTTTTCTCCAATGTCATAATCTTCAACCAGGGTATAAGTTGGACTCTTCACTTTAGCCCCCGGTAAAAAATGTTGGATTAATCCCCTGACCATCGTAGTTTTCCCTGCTCCTAGATCACCATATAAATAGATATTGATCCCGGCAGGACAATAATGGGCAAGCGCTTCACCGAAAGAAAGAGTCGCCTCTTCATTAGCAAGATAAACTGATTTCATGATGTTTGATTTAAGAAAGATTTACCAGACGACGTATCGCAGGCATTAAGTCACTGGCAAGTAAGCCACGCTCACCTGCCCCTTTTGCAGCAGCATCACCTGCAGCTGCATGCAAATGCACCCCTATTTTAGCGGCATCTGTCATTGAAAATCCTTGTGCTACTAAACTGGCAACGATGCCCGTTAAGACATCACCCATGCCGCCACTGGCCATGCCCGGGTTTCCTTTATCACACAGGTAAGTGAATCCTTCTGAACATATCAGACTACCGTTACCTTTCAAAACGATGGTGCCACCATATTTTTCACTCAGCTGCTTTATAGCCGTAAAACGATCGGATTGAATTTCTTCCGCTGTCACAGCTAGCAAACGTGCTGCTTCTCCTGGATGAGGCGTTAATATCCAGTTATCTCTTTTCATAGGTTCCAAGGCCAATAAGTTCAACGCATCCGCGTCAACGATTAACGGTTTATCACTATTCACAGCGGTGGCAAATAAGGTTGCGGCCCATTCACTTAATCCCAGTCCGGGACCAATGGCGATAACATTCGCTTTTTCAATTAACTCTTTTATTTCATGTTCCCGCTCTGCCGGATGACTCATGATTTCGGGGCGGGCACTGTTAATCATTGAGGCATGGGCATAACGGGTTGCCAGGCTCACTAAACCTGCACCGCTTCGCAAAGCAGATTCACAGGCTAACCGGGCTGCGCCACTCATGCCGATATCACCACCAATAACCAGGACATGGCCAAATAAACCCTTATGCGATTCTTTATCACGTTTTTGAAATACCGAAGATGAAATCTCTAAACGCTGTACCGGAGTTGGAACTTTATGGATCACCGCCGAAGGAATTTGTAAATCATCAAAAATAAGCTCACCACAGCAATCGGGTCCCTTTGCCGTTAATAACCCCTGGTTTAATCCAATAAACGAAACGGTAACATTAGCACGCACCACTTCTGCAAAGGCATTTCCCGTGTCAGCAATCAATCCAGATGGTATATCTAAAGATAAGATAGGTGTGCCATGTTGGTTGATGGCATTAATGGCATATACTGCATCTCCGGTTACCTCACCTTTTAGCCCGGTACCAAAAACGGCATCGATAACGATATCCGCTAAAGGCAGTTTACCGTTGCCATAAGTCTGGATGCTAACACCACAGCCTTCAAGTCGCTGTTTTGCTGCCAGGGCATCGCCTTTTATTTTATGACTATCGCCAACAATAAAGACCTCTACCTGTAATCCTTGTTCATAAGCCAGGCGTGCTACGACAAAACCGTCACCACCATTATTGCCTGTTCCACAAACAATGCAGAGTGTTTTTGCCTCGGGCCAATGTTGTTGTAAAACTTCGAAAGCGACCGTTCCGGCTCGTTCCATCAGCACCGTACCAGAAACTTCAAACTCTTCGATTGTAATACGATCCAGTTCCCGGGTTTGCTCAGCGCTATATAAATTGTTTGGTAGTTGCTCCATGCGCGTTATCATAGCCTGTATGAGTGAAATTCAGAACCAGTCCAGTTCATATAATAATGAACAACTTATCAAATTAGCCCAACAAATAAAAATTTGGGGACAAGAACTTGGTTTTCAGCAAATCGCGATTACCGATACGCAGCTGGAAAAAGCGGAAAGAAGCTTAAACAACTGGCTGCAACAGGGTTGCCATGGCGATATGGAGTGGATGGCGCAACATGGTACAAAACGGACCCGTCCCGCTGAACTGGTTTCTGGTACTCACCGTATTATTTCTGGCCGCATGGATTACTGGCCACCCGATATTCTCAAATCTGAATCTGTTCTTGCTGAAGCCAATAAAGCCTATATCTCGCGATATGCCTTGGGCCGTGATTATCACAAAGTCTTACGGCAACGCCTGCAGAAACTGTCGAGCAAAATTGAGCAAGAAATTGGGGCTTTCGGTTACCGCGTTTTTGTCGATAGTGCACCGGTAATGGAAAAACCATTGGCTGAAAAAGCCGGACTCGGCTGGATCGGTAAGCACAGTAACTTACTCAATACCGATGCCGGCTCCTGGTTTTTTCTTGGCGAAATTTATACCGATTTACCTTTGCCGATTGATACACCGGCTGAAAAACATTGTGGTACTTGCCAAAGTTGTATTGATATTTGTCCAACAAAAGCAATCACTCAGCCCTATGTTGTTGATGCTCGTTTATGCATTTCATATTTAACGATTGAATTAAAAGGCGCGATTCCTGAACAACTTCGTCCTTTATTGGGTAACCGTATATATGGTTGTGATGACTGCCAGTTGTGTTGCCCCTGGAATCGTTTTGCAACGACTAGCCCTGAAACAGATTTTTTACCACGACATCATCTAGATGACATCAGCTTAGTTGAGCTTTTTGACTGGGATGAAGCGACCTTTTTAGCGAAAACAGAAGGCACGGCTATCAGGCGAATTGGTTATGAACGCTGGTTACGAAATATTGCCGTCGCCATAGGAAATGCGCTGGCAAGTGATAAAACAAATGAAAAAATGATTTCTGCTTTAAAGAAAAAACTGGATAACAAGTCAGAGATAGTCAGAGAACATGTGCAATGGGCATTACAACAAAGCGGTTCATAAAAGAGATGTTTAGCTTTTAGATAGGCTCATACCGTTTCGTCAATGAAGCGACCCAATGTTTCACCTTCGGTTTTAACAACTTTACTATTAATAGCCACTTCACGCTCAGCCTCTTGCAAGTTCAGTAATGGTCTGACCGTATCCTGTACAGTTTCAGAACCCGTGGTGAGTTTTGCCACTTCTCCGGCCGCCGCTTGCGCATTACTGATACCCACCTGAAGGCCAGATAAGGCAGAAGTTAATGTTGTTGTTAAATCAGTTTTCATAATAGGCTCTCATTATACAATAAAAAATTAGTCGCGATCATAGCCACGACCTTTTTTACCCCGGTCATCGTCTTCCTCGTCACCAAAAAAACCACCCTTTTTAGGTCGATCTTTCTTTTTATAATGCTCTTTATTTTCATATCGCTCTTTATTTTTATAATATTCTTTCTTTTTATAACGCTCTTTTCCTTCATCACCAAAGTACCCTTTTTGCTGATGGTGTTGATACCTTTTACTTTTTTTATACTTACGTTTGTACTTATGATTTTTATATTTATTTTTATGATATTTATGCCTTAAATAAGGGCGTGTTTCTTCCATCTCGATTTCAACAAACCCACTGTGCAAATGATGGCGCAAGCGGACAGGCAAGGTAACAGAGAAAGACCACTGGCCATGATTATCCAGATAAAAATACATGTTACGCCCAACATCAAAATAAAATTCTGCGTTAGGGTAATAATGATACATATGATGACGCCGCCCATGAGCAAGTGCATGAGGGGGAGGTGCATGATGTGCATGAGGAAAACCGGCTTCTAGCCTGATGCCGCCACCCACATTATGACAGCCAGTAAAAATTAAAACACCCAACACACAGAGTAATGCAACTTTCTTCATATTTTCATCCTGATAATTTTCTTACCTTTATATTATCGTCCTGTTCTAAAGTAAATATTAGTAATAAACCCTGCTTTTACCAACTTATTCACACTATTTTCGTTATAATTCGCCAAATTCAACTAATCACCCTCTATATGCCAATTAAACCAGAAAATATTACTGCTGTTATCCTCGCTGGGGGACAAGGATCGCGCCTTGGTGGTGTTGATAAAGGTTTACTCGAACTTAAAAATACCCCCCTGGTTCAGCACCTGATTAGCCGGCTGCAACCACAGGTAGCTGAAATTATTATCAGCGCAAACCGCAACCTGAGTCGTTATAAAGAATTTGGATTCCCTGTATTTAGTGATGAAATAACTGACTATGCTGGCCCACTGGCTGGCATACTTAAAGCACTACAGCAGTCAAGCAGCGAGTGGTTACTTACTGTACCAGCTGATAGTCCATTTATACCGCATGATCTTGTACAATGTTTGAGTCAGGATATTGGCGACAGTAAAATTATTATGGTGCACGATGGCGAGCGTTTACAACCCACCTTTGCTTTAATTCATAAAAGCCAGCTTTCATCATTAGAGGATTTTCTGGAAAAAGGTGAACGTAAAACGCGTATCTGGATGCAACAACAACCCCATAAAATAGTAGATTTTTCAAGCCAGGCAGACGCCTTCATCAACATTAATACCAACGATGATCTTAAGTTTGTTGAAAAACATTTAGCGTCATTTATGGCATAATTCGTATTTAAACTTTCTATTTTTTCGAGTTAGCTAGCATGAATAAAACAATACCCGTATCTCCTTGTGACACTGCACAAAAACAATCTCCCTGGTTAAGTGTTGACGACGCCATTGAACGCATGACCAACGCGGTGAAAAAAATACAAGGCACTGAAGTAGTGACCATACGTGATGCACTCAACCGGGTATTAGCAAAAGAAGTTGTTTCAAGCATTAACGTTCCTCCTTATGCAAACTCGGCAATGGATGGTTATGCTGTTAACGCCAGTGACTTACCCTCTGCCGGTGAAACAACGCTAAAACTCGTTGGTAAATCTTTTGCCGGCATTCCCTTTGCTGGCGAAGTAAAAAGTGGTGAGTGTGTTCGCATTATGACAGGTGCTCAAATAGCCAACGGCACCGATACCGTTATCATGCAGGAACAAGTTGAGGCCAACGATGATCAAATAACCATTAAGCCCGGTCATTGTAAAAATGAAAATGTTCGCCACATTGGCGAAGATATCAAAGACGGTGACACTGTTTTAAGCGTTGGACAACACCTGACCCCCGCAGAACTGGGTGTACTGGCTTCACTCGGTGTTGCTGAAGTGACCGTTTATAAACAACTGCGTGTGGCTTTTTTCTCAACCGGTGATGAACTACGAAATGTGGATCAAGAATTAGAACAAGGTCAGATTTATGACAGTAATCGCTACACCCTGTTTGGTATGTTAAAAAACCTTGGCGTTGAGTTAATTGACATGGGCATTATTCCTGATGATCGTCAGGCAATAGAAAATGCGTTTATACAAGCCTCACAGAAAGCAGATGCTGTTATGACCTCGGGTGGTGTTTCTGTAGGTGAAGCCGACTTTGTTAAAGACACTCTCGACAAACTCGGTAAGGTTGATTTCTGGAAAATTGCAATGAAGCCAGGTAAACCGCTTGCCTTTGGTTTTGTTAACGATGCGGTATTTTTTGGCTTGCCCGGTAACCCGGTATCGGTCATGGCAACATATTATCAATTTGCGTTGCCAACATTAAAAACCATGATGGGATTAAAGGCGACCAAAGCGACCGTGGTAAAAGTACCCTGCAAAACAGATCTGCGAAAAGCACCCGGTCGAACTGATTTTCAACGTGGTATTTTACAGAGCAACGAAAAAGGTGAGCTGGTAGTCGAAAGCATTGGCATGCAAGCCAGTCATGTTTTAAGCGGAATGAGTAAAGCAAACTGCTTTATTATCTTGCCGCAAGACTGGGGAAACGTGGCAGCAGGTACATTAGTCGATGTTCAACCATTCCGTGGCTTAATGTAATTCACACTATTATATAAAGGGTAAACCCTGTATTTTAAGCGATTTTCAGTAAATAACGCTAAATTACCCTTATAAATCCTTCTTCATATTGCAATATATATAATAAGCGTCTAAAAATTAAAACAATCTGTTTTACAGGGGATTGTTTTGCCGAATAACGAAAAAAATAGAAGCTCGACTATCGTTATACTGATTGGGTTCGCAGCCATGCTTACCTTAATCTCGGTTCTTATCATCATTACCTATTATAGTATTGCCAGTAATAGCAGCAGCCTGAATAAAATTGTTACTGAGCAACAACATATCTCTGACATCTACACTATGCGTGATGCTGCACAAGCAAGGGCACTCAAACTCTATCGCATGATGACCGTGTCTGATTATTTTACCCAGGACGATATTTATCTTCAGTTCAAAAACGAAGCTGGCCGCTTTGTTCAGGCAAAAGATCATTTACTGGCTACCATGGATACTGCTTCAACCCGTAAAATATGGGATTCAATTAACCCCTACCTGATTCAAGGCAGTGAAGTACAAAATGAAACCGTTGAATTAATTCATGAAGAAAAATACGATGCAGCCTCAAAAACTATACTCAACAGAGTCATTCCCATTCAGGACAAGGTTGCCAGCGGCTTATATAAACTCTTAGAAACGCAACACACTAATATTAAAAACGATCTTAAATCGGCACAAGAGAAGAATAATTTATTTTATCTTTACCTGTTCAGCTTAGGCACAGCAGTATTACTACTGGGTCTTTTCATAACCTATTATGTTTATCGTTATAATATCAATACCGAAAATGCATTAATACAAGAGCAACAAACAGCTGAAAAAGCTAACCAGGCTAAGAGTGCATTTTTAGCCAATATGAGTCATGAAATTCGCACACCCTTAACCGCAATCATCGGCTTCTCAGAACAAATCTCGAACTCAAATTTAAACCACAACGATCAGGAAAAACTAAAACAAACCATCGTTAGAAACAGTAAACACTTACAACAGTTAATCAATGACATATTAGACTTATCAAAAATAGAATCGGGGCAACTCGAGCTTGAAATGACAGCAACTTCACCTTGTGCGATTAACATGGAAGTAGAATCTATTATTTCAAGCCGGGCGGTAGAAAAAGACCTGTTTTTTAAAGTAAACAATATTTACCCGCTGCCTTCTTCTATCATTACTGACTCAGTTCGCTTAAAACAAATTCTGTTAAATTTGTGTAGCAATGCCATTAAATTTTCATCTAAAGGTGGCGTGACTCTTGATACCCATTATGATTCTGAAAAAAATATTATTTCATTTTCTGTATCTGATACTGGCATTGGCCTTACCACTGAAGAACAAAAAAATATTTTTAAACCATTCACCCAGGCAGATATTTCTACCAGCAGAAAATTTGGTGGCACGGGTTTAGGCTTATCTATTTCACAACTACTTGCTAATGAATTGGGCGGAAGCCTGACATGCTCAAGCACTAAAGATCACGGTAGCCAATTTATTTTAACTATTCCTACCGGTATTGATGGCAAAATAAAAATGATTACAGAAAGTGAAGTTCACTCCACCATAAGTGAACATTCTCTGGATAAAATGAGCGTTAAACAACTTCAGGGAACTATCCTGGTAGCAGAAGACATCAAAGACAACCAGGATTTAATTTCTTTATATATTAGCCAAACCGGAGTAAACATTGAGTTTGCTAACAACGGTGAAGAAGCAATACAAATGGCAAGTAGCAAAGCATATGATTTAATATTAATGGATATGCAAATGCCGAAAGTCGATGGTATTGAAGCGATATCAACATTAAGAAAAAACGGTTATACCCGCCCTATTGTTTCACTCACGGCGAATGCGTTAGCTGCTGACAGAGAGAAATGCTTGCTTGCCGGTGCCAACCAGTTCTTATCCAAACCTATTAATGTTGATGAGTTTTACGCAATGCTCAACACCTACCTTAAAGAAAAACAGCAAGTCTTAACTCAAAGTGAATATGAACCATATGTTACTGCAGGTATCCTGCGGTTAAAAAATAAGTTTATTGAAGAGCTACCGGATAAAATTTCTAAAATTAATACCGCACTTAGCAATCAAGCCTGGCAAGATATCGATCAGGTTTCACATTTTTTAAAAGGCGTGGCTGATACTTTCGGTTTCCCCGAAGTAACTGAAATCAGTAAGAAATTAAATATCGCAGTACGAGCACACGATATTGAGAATGTTGCAAAACTGGTAAAAGAGTTAAGCCATGCCGCAGAAAATGTAATTTCTTCTGCAAAAAAATTGAATCAGAATTAAAAAAACTGACTGGTGGGAATAGTTCATATTAGCCCACCAGTATGTTTTATCTTTAAGCTTGTTGCTTTGCTTGCTCTTCAGCAATCTGTTTATGCACTTCCGCCATATCTAATGATTTAGCTTTTTCAATCACTTCTTCTAAACCTGCAGCAGGTAAGGCACCGGCTTCAGAATATAAAACCACCTGATCTCTCAGTATCATTAATGTAGGAATTGAACGAATGTTCATCATACCTGCAATTTCCTGTTCAACTTCTGTATTAATTTTTGCAAATACAATATCAGGATGTTTTTCAGATACTTCAGTAAACACAGGACCAAACTGTTTACATGGACCACACCACGGCGCCCAAAAATCCAGGATAACGAAGTCGTTATTATCAATCGTCTCTTTAAAATTACTGTTGTCTAAATCTACTGTTGCCATGGATGGCCTCCACAAGTGTGAGTATAAAAATGCGCTGCATTAGAAAATCCTTATATTTTAACTATTTAAGGACGGATATGCGAGTTTCAAGGTAGCTTAGTCACCAGTAAGGCATTAATTAATAATGCGCTTTAGCCCGTTCTAAGCTCCGCTACCTCACCCGTTTCGCGAAATTTCTTATAATCTTCAAGCACTTGCGAGTGATCAAAGGCTAGCTCGTCTGGCAATACATCGATATCAAACACAGCCAGGTTTTTAGCATCATCAGCAGCTACCGGCTCGCCGTGCGATTCAGCGACATAAACAGCTGTCACCGTATGGCCACGATGATCCCGCTTAGGATCTGAGTACATTCCTAATAAAGCTTTCAACTTAACCTCTAAACTTACCTCTTCTTTGGCTTCTCGAATCGCAGCGATTTCTAATCGTTCACCCACATCGACAAAGCCTCCGGGAATAGCCCAGCCGTAGGGTGGATTTTTTCTCTCAATTAAAATAATCGGGCGACCGGGCCTGTCAGACAATTCAATAATGGCATCCGCTGCAATTAAAGGTGTGATTGGTCGGTAGTTTGGCATTAGTTTTCCCTGTTGATGTTTTTAAAGCGAATAATTCGCCGCCGGTCTCTTTTATCTGGACGGCGCTCAGCATGTGGAAACTGAGCAGCATTCAATTTTCTCTGTGCTGCCAGCTCCTCACGTTTTTGAATGCTTTCTTCCAGTTCAGTATAAAGTAGTTGTGCTTGCTTAGCTGGACCACGGCGTACACTAAGCGCTTCAACAATAATATCAAAGGTAAAGGGGGTCTTATGAATGCTTAGCTTATCGTTCACCTTTAATACACGCGATGGTTTAACTCTTTGTCGATTAAGCTGTACATGGCCACCATTAATCGCTTCAGCCGCTAACTGGCGTGTTTTGTAAAATCGCGCAGCCCATAACCACTTATCGAGTCGGGTCTTTATATCTTCATCTGTCGATTTTTTATTCATCTTGTAAATAAATAGTTAATGAGTCATTACCAGGGCTGAGAATTTTATTGTCCTGCAGTATCATTGTCGTATGACTAGCGCGACAAAAGCAAACCGGGAATCTCTGCGTAAGCAATTACATCAGGTTTTACCGAAAACATCGATACTTGAAACAGAGGAAGAAACACATCCCTATGAATGCGATGGTTTAACCGCCTATCAACAAAAACCATGGATCGTTGTTTTACCTGAAACGATTGAACAAGTACAAAACATATTAATCCTATGCTACAACGAAGGCGTACCTGTTGTCGCACGTGGTGCAGGAACCGGGCTTTCTGGTGGCGCTTTACCATTGGCAAATGGTGTTCTACTAAGCCTGGCCAAGTTTAATAGCATTTTGAATATTAATCCCGCTAATAGAAGCGCAGTTGTTCAACCGGGTGTGCGTAACCTTGCTATCTCACAGGCAGCAGAAGAATTTAATTTATATTACGCCCCGGATCCGTCTTCGCAAATCGCCTGTACTATTGGTGGAAACGTGGCAGAAAATGCCGGTGGTGTGCATTGTCTGAAATATGGCTTAACGGTACACAATATATTACAACTTAAGATCGTCACGATGGATGGAGAACTTATCAGCATTGGTAGCCAGGCTTTAGATACTCCCGGTTATGATTTATTGGCTTTAATGACTGGCTCAGAAGGCATGCTTGGTGTGATTGTCGAAGTGACGGTTAAGCTTTTACCCCGGCCTGAGCAGGCACAGGTGATACTTGCCGCGTTTGATAATGTAGTTAAAGCAGGAGAAGCTGTCGGTGCGATCATTGCTGAAGGTATTATTCCTGCAGGTTTGGAAATGATGGATAACCCGGCTATCCGTGCAGCAGAAGATTATGCACACGCAGATTACCCGGTTGATGCAGAAGCGATTCTGCTGTGTGAACTCGATGGCAGCCATGAAGAAGTCAATGAACAAATTACGCTGGTTGAAAACTTACTCACTAAAAAAGGCGCCGTCAGTTTACGCACATCATGCAATGAAGCGGAAAGATTAAAAATATGGCTGGGCAGGAAGTCTGCTTTTCCTGCGGTAGGACGTATTTCACCTGATTATTACTGCATGGACGGCACTATTCCTAGAAAGCAATTACCTTTTATATTAAAGAAGATCAGTGAACTATCTGCCGAGTATGGTTTATTGGTCGCAAATGTTTTTCATGCGGGTGATGGTAATTTACACCCTCTCATTCTCTACGATGCCAACATTAAAGGAGAATTAGAACGAACAGAAGAGTTTGGTGGAAAAATACTAGAACTGTGTGTTGAAGCGGGCGGTACCATTACCGGAGAGCATGGTGTTGGTAAAGAAAAAATTGATCAAATGTGCGTGCAGTTTAAATCACTGGAACTTCAAATCTTTCACGACATTAAACATTCTTTTGATCCACAAGAATTATTAAACCCTGGGAAAGCCGTACCAAGTTTGCATCGTTGTGCTGAGCTTGGTGGTATGCATGTACATGATGGCTTATTGTCTCATCCTGAACTGGAACGTTTTTAAAATGTCGAGTAACCGAACCCAGGAATTACAGGATCGTATACGTGCAGCCGTCAATAACAAAAGCATGTTACAAATTGTTGGTGGCAACAGTAAACACTTTTACGGCAATACAACGTCACAAAGCGCTAAATCAGAAGTATTAGAGACACGCATTCACCAGGGTGTGGTTAGTTATGAACCCAGTGAGCTTGTGATCACTGCCCGGGCAGGTACACCTTTAAAAGAAATTGAA
Organism: uncultured Ectothiorhodospiraceae bacterium; assembly: GCA_947258695.1. GTDB lineage: Bacteria > Pseudomonadota > Gammaproteobacteria > UBA6429 > Thiohalophilaceae > JAGLTQ01. The sequence continues at coordinate 33,245 of CAMYJG010000015.1, forward strand.
GTGCTGCTTGCAGAAAACAATCAAATGTTACCGTTTGAACCGCCTCACTATGGTGAGCATGCAACATTAGGTGGTGCCATTGCGACGGGGTTATCAGGATCGAGACGTCCTTTTACCGGCTCAGCACGTGACTTTGTATTAGGCGTCAGGATTATTAGCGGTAAAGGTGAGGTAATGTCATTTGGTGGCCAAGTGATGAAAAATGTTGCCGGCTATGATGTATCCCGCCTGATGGTAGGTGCTTTAGGAACATTAGGATTATTGTTAGAAGTTTCTATTAAAGTATTACCCCGGCCACAACAGGAAATAACTCAGTGTATCGCCGTGTCCAGGCAGGAAGCACTGAAGACTATGCAAACCTTAAATCAAAGTTCACAACCTTTATCTGCCCTGGCTTATGAAGGTGAAAAACTTTATGTCCGTTTAAGTGGTGCCGCAAGTGCAGTAACATCTGCTCAAAAAGAAGTGGGTGGTGAAACATTGATTCATGCCGATAACTTTTGGCAACAACTTAATGAACAGAGCCACCCTTTTTTTGAATCAGACAAACCATTATGGCGCTTATCGGTTCCTTATGTTGCCGAGATAGATTCAAATGAACAACCATTTATAGATTGGGCAGGCGCACTTTACTGGCTGCATAGCGATAAAAGTACCGAAGAGATACAACAGCTCGCCAGTGAACAAGGGGGAGCTGCTACCCTGTTTAAAACACCGGATCAAAAACAGGAACGATTCGCACCACTACAAGCTAAAATAAAACAACTCCATGTCAATTTAAAAATGCGCTTTGATCCCTATGGCATTCTTAACTTTGGTAGGTTGTATTCAGATTTATAAATACTGAATAGTGTAATTGATACCGCATAATGCAAACTAAAATAACAAAAGAATTCTTACAATCTGAAAACGGACAGCTCGCAGATAAAATATTGCGCAAGTGCGTACACTGCGGGTTTTGTACTGCTACCTGTCCAACTTACCAAATCTTAGGCGATGAATTAGATGGCCCACGCGGACGTATATATCAAATTAAACAAATGCTGGAAGGCTCAACTGTTACAAAAGAGACACTAGGGCATCTGGATCGCTGTTTAACCTGTCGTGCATGTGAAACGACCTGCCCTTCTGGTGTTGAATATGGTCATTTACTCGAGATTGGCCGTAAGGAAGTTGAAAAACGAGTTCCACGTCCTTTCGGGCAAAAAATTTTACGAAAAGCATTACTGAGTATTTTACCTTACCCCAAGCGCTTTAATTCTTTATTAAGCATAGGCAGATTTTTTCGTCCCGTTTTACCCTCACCATTAAAAAAACACATACCGATAAAATCGAGGCTTACTGAACCAGCCATAAGCCAACACCAGAGAAAAATGTTAATACTTGATGGTTGTGTGCAACCTTCTCTTTCACCTGAAATAAACCAGGCGACGAAAAAAGTACTGGATGCTTTAAATATAGAAGTTATTTCATTTAGCGGTTGTTGTGGAGCGATTAACCAGCACTTATCTGACGAAGAAAATGCGCTTTATACTGTAAAAAACAATATTGATCGGTTAATAGTTGAGTTTAATAAAGGGATTGAAGGCATTGTGATGACTGCCAGTGGCTGTGGAGCCATGTTTAAAGAGTACCCTCATCTATTGCGAGATGATGACAACTATAAAGAAAAAGCTGAGCTGATCGCCAGTAAAACTTTTGATCTGACTGAAGTCATTAATCCGGTTGAACTCAATAATAAATTAGTCGCCAGTAACATGACTGTTGCTGTTCATACCCCTTGTACCTTGCAGCACGCTCAAAAATTACCGGCCAATATTGAGTCACTATTATCGGGCTGTGGTTATTCATTAAGTGTTACCAGGGACAAACATTTGTGTTGCGGATCTGCAGGGACTTATTCAATCACCCAGGGGGAATTGTCTAAAAAATTAAGAGAACAACGACTCCACGGGCTGATGGCAGGAAAACCAGAACTAATTGTTACCGCAAATATTGGTTGCCTGCATCATCTAAATACTGGCAGTAGCGTACCGGTCCGCCACTGGATTGAAATGCTGGCACAAGATTTAAAATAACGGCATATAAAAATCAGCCCGGACTGTGTATAATGACAACTATCTACAGCAACACATCAAACTCCCTATGACCATGAATTTCAGCCTAAACCCGGGCCCGCATGAGCGCCATTTAAAACGTCGTTTATTGAACCCGTTATATCCACAACCCGAGAATGGGCTGACCCAGGCTGATATCGATAGTGCACAACAAAAAGATGAAGAAGATTTACTATCCTTCATGACATACTTTCAATCTGTGGTGCAACGAACAACTGAACTCGGTAATAGTAGCGAAAGTGATATTGTGCTGGAGCTCAAAGAACAACTAGACCAGTGTTATGCAACAAGCTGTGCCATGCCAGGTGATCACTCTAACTTAAAGATAGCTATTTCAAAACTAATCACCGCGATTATGGCTGCAATTCGAAAAGGTGCTGCCGGTGATCCCGTTGCATTAAAAAAACTCGATGAAGAAGAAGTTGCCAGAGAAATGCATAACCAATTGCATGAACGAAAACTCATCGCCGATTTAATGTTAGAAAACTCGCCAATACTTGAACATGAATTAACGCCGACACTACTAAATGAAGAAGCCGATGACCTGAATGCGGCATTACAATTATTTAATTCAGAACAATTAAACTTGGTTGTTAAAGACGCGCAAAACTTACTGGAAAAACTGCGTCAGAATGGACATGAAATTCCACACGCATGGGAACGTTTTCAACAAATTAAAAACGCAGCTGAAGCTTTAACGAATAAAATGGATACCAACAATGTCAACTAACAACAAAGAACTCGAGTGTGCGGTTTACAGAAGCTCATTAAAAGATGAGACCTATGTATTTTTGCCAACAACAACACCGCTATCAGACTTGCCTGAACAGCTAATAAAAATATTAGGCCAGGCTGAAATGGTTATGACATTAAACCTGAGCCCCGAAAAGAAAATGGCTCGGGGTACAGCCGCTGAAATAATGAAAAGCATTGACGAACAAGGCTTTCACTTGCAACTGCCAGAGAACCCACAAATCAATGACAACCCGCTGGCCTATATGAATGAAAGGTTTCTTGATAAAAACTTATAGATAACTTAGCAATTTGCTAAAACTATCTATTCGTTTATTCACTTTAATGTATTGGCTATTTTCCACCACCTAAACACGGTGGTGACATAGGTGCACCGCCTGATGTTTCTTGCCATTCTTCTTCAGTGTATGTATGAATTGCTAAAGCATGAATGACATCCTTTAATTCTTCTGCGAGTGTGGCATTTATCATACGATGACGTGCCAATAAGTTTTTTCCGGCAAAAGCAGGTGAAACTACCACAACTTTAAAATGTGACTCTGAGCCTTCAGGTACATTATGATTACTGCTTTCGTTAATCACTTCTAAATGCAATGGTTTAAAATCATTTGCTAGTTTTTCTTCGATTGTTGCTTGTACTGACATAATATTTTCTCACTTATCCTTTTTTGAATCTTTATCTTCTTCATGATGCTCATGATCATCTTTATGATGATCTTCATGCTTTAACTCTGCCATTTCGAGCAAACGTTTCTCAACTTTATAATTTACTGAACCTTCAGAAAATTCACCTAATTCATTTCTTTCACCCGCAGGTAGTCCTGTTAACAGTGATATGGCTTGATCGACCGATGTAACCGGGTATAAGTTGAATTGTCCCTGCTCAATGGCATCAATCACATCATCTCGTAAGATTAAGTGATTAATATTTGCTTCAGGCATTATCACTGCCTGTTCACCAGTTAATCCCTGCAACTTACAGATATCAAAAAAACCTTCAATTTTTTCATTAATTCCGCCAATTGCCTGAACATTACCATGTTGATCAGCTGAGCCAGTAATTGCAAAAGATTGTTTTATCGGTAATTTAGAGATGGCTGACACAAGTGCACATAATTCTCCGACTGTGGCACTATCACCATCAACGTTACCGTATGATTGTTCAAATACCAGGCTTGCAGCTAATGATAATGGTTTACCCGTTGCGTAATGTCCTCCCAGGTATGAAGATAAAATTAACACGCCTTTGGAATGCAGAGCCCCACCGAGTTCGACTTCTCTTTCTATATCAATAATATCACCATCACCAATACGAACAGTTGCGGTAATGCGAGCGGGTTGTGCATATTCTATACGGCCTGTTTCAATCACAAATAAGCCATTAACTGTTGCAACTTTCTCGCCGCTAACATCAATAAGGATTGTGCCTTTGTTTATTTCATCATAAAGCCGATCACGGCTACGATCTGCACGATAAACTTGTTTATCTATCGCATTCTGAACATCACTTTTTTCAACCAGTGATTTAGATTTATTTGCTTTTTTAGCCCAGTGAGCAGATTCAACAAGGAGATCCAGCATACTGTGCATATGAGCTGAAATCTGAGTGGTATCTTCAATCTGGCGCATCCCATATTCAATCACGCGTTTAACGGCATCCTGATCAAATGCAGCCAGTTTATTTTTTCTGATTAAAGTAGCAATAACCTGCGCATACTGATTGAGTGATTCTTTAGTGCAGTCAATACTTTCTGAGAAATCGACTTCAACTTTAAATAACTCAGAAAATTCGGGATCCTCATCTTCTAACATATAATATAAAGCACGGTTGCCAACCAGGATAACTTTTATATCAAGTGGAATCGGTTCAGGTTCCAGTGAGACTATATTCTGTATGCCGACGGCATCACCTAAAGATTGAATATTAATTTCCTTTGCAACCAGTACTCTTTTCAACGCTTCCCATGAATACGGCTGACTCAGTAATTTATGTGCATCAATAATTAAGTAACCACCATTCGCCTTGTGTAACGCTCCAGATTTAATAAAACGATAATCGGTTACCTGCGAACCCATTTGTGATACGTATTCAACACGTCCCAGTAAATTCTGGTACATCGGGTTATCTTCAAAAACTATCGGTGCAGTATTGTTATTTTTATTATCAACGATAAGGTTTATTTCATAATGCTGGAATCCATAATAATCTTCTGTTGATTCATAACCTGTTTCGACATGTTCCGGTTCGTGAAATTCATCAAGTCCATTAATCACATCTTCCTGAACATCCATTAAATAATTGGTAATGGCTTTAATTTCGTTATACTTGGCCTTTACTTCTTCAATCAGGTGAGCCGCTGCAAACATACCAACATCACGGTTGATTTCATTAATCTTATCCCGTGCTTCTTTTTGCCATTGATTACGTAAACGAATTAAATTATTTAAGCTGTCTTCCAGATCAGAGATAACCTTATCAAAATGCTTTTTCTCTTTAGCTGACAGTTTTTCATATTCTTCCGGGCTTAATTTTTTTCCATCCTTAGCAGGTGCAAAAGTCAGTTCTTCCTCACTACGTAAAAAGATAACATCATGTTGCTTTGATTCTTCCGCTAAGTTATTAAACGCGGCGTGGGTTTTTTCTTGTAATGAATTCCGTACTTCCTGCTGACGGGTATAATACTGCTCGCTCTCAAATGCACTGGGAATAGCTGTTTGCAAATCCTTCACCAGCTGTCGCATATCATCGCGAAATTCCCGTCCCTGGCCTGCCACTAACTTAATCGCTTTAGGTTTTTGTGGGTCATCAAAATTAAAAACATAACACCAATCATCTGCCACATTTTCTTCTGCTGAAACTTCATCGAGAAACCGCTTAAGCAGGGTATGCTTGCCCAGACCAGTAGAACCCATCAGGAACATATTGTAACCAGGACGCTTCATTTCTACCGCAAATGATAATGCTTCGGTAGCTCGCTCCTGACCAACCATTCCTGCAAAATCAGCAAGATCATCTGTCGTTTTAAATGTGAATTCTGCTTTTTCACAAAATGCGCGTAATTGCTCAGGCTTTAATACTTTGATCTGGGTCATATTTTTATAGTTTTAATGTGACAATTAGTGGGTTTAGCGGTTATTATAAATTAAAGTAGTACTTGCAAGCGAGTAAGCAATTACCCGCATAACAACTGCATAATTTATTGATATAATTACAAATTTATTGTTTAGGCTATAGAACAACACAATGTCTGAGTAATTCACTTAGAATTAACAATTGTTCACATAAACCATATTGTCATTGTGTCTTTAAGGTTCTAACTTTAGTCCACGAATAATTGTTTAGGGAAAAAACAACAAAGGGGCAACACCAATGAAACTATCTTCACGCGCACATTACGCGATAAAAACAGTATTAGAATTATCAACTCACGTCGACGAACCCGTTACCCTGGCACATCTTGCCCAGGCACAAAATATCTCCATTTCTTACCTGGAGCAAATTTTTGCTTTATTACGCAAATGTGACATAGTCAAAAGTGCACGGGGTCCAGGTGGTGGCTATATGCTGAATAAACCACTAAGCGAAATTTCGATTGCTTCAATCGTAAAAGCTGTTGATAAAGCGACTGTCAAAGAAACCAGCATGGAACCAGACTTTAACAATACTGACAGCCACACACTTTGGTTACGTTTACTGGAATTAATCGGTGGCTACCTCGACAGCATCAGCCTGGCTGAACTGCATTCGCTTTACACTACACCTGACGCTTCTTCATCAAAAATTGAAACTGAAAAAGAAGATTCTTACCAGGTAGCATAAGCAAGATTAGAATATTAGATAACTCTTAATCTATAAAAAAACGGGAATACTTTTGTATTCCCGTTTTTTTTATGTCCAAAATATTAATTTGACATCAAGCATCTGACGAGAAATCTAACTTGACAGATGACTACTCGCGCCCTATTTTAGATGACTTGCGCAAAATACCGCTAACAGGAAGGCAATATTAGAGCACGGATTCCAATTTTGTGACTTGTTTCCCAGCAATATAAGGGAATATTAATAATAATAATTATTCAATAAAGGGACACAATCATGCACTTAACATTACCCCACTTAGTCATGATCACCGCTGCTTTGCTGATAGCACACAGTTTGATCTGGTCTTAAAAATCTATTCACATCGACATTCAGTGTCGGTGTGAAATAATTTATTTATTAAAACTTAACTATATAATTAAATTCTAAAAATATTCTATCTTTAGCCGCTAATCTTATTCTGTTTTATCTCTCCGTTCGTTTTGAAATTGTTGTATGAATAACTCTTTGACTTTATTGATCCAGAATAATTCATCAAATATTGCTGTATGCAAGAAAAACTATGGCACAGCACAGCTAACCGTGCTAATCGAAGAGCCCGTCACATTATTAGTTGCGCTATTCGCAACACGCACTACCCTGGCAGTTAAGTTGGCATCACGTAATATGATTCGAGATAAATCTGAAATTGAAGTAGCATCTTTTGATACCACATCATTAATTGCATGCACCGTATATTTAAAATGGGCAATTCATTTTCGCTAATACGCTCGATTCAGTTATCCTGATTTTCAGATATAAATACTATGTAGTAGTTCGATTCTTATTGATGATATAAATAAGATAATGGGCAGATTACTTGGTTTCTTTAACAAACACTGTCATGCAGGAAATCAGCTATGCCATTTTGCAACAAACCGATCAAGTTGGTTAGCGAATTCACGACGGTCACGTTGATTTAATGGTGGAGGTCCGCCACCGGTCACTTCACCAGAACCACGTAACTCATCCATCAAATCTCGCATAACTAATTTTTGTTTAATCGTTTCAATTGAATACAGTTCACCACGTGGATTCAGAGCATGCGCTCCTTTTTCAATGATTTCAGCCGCCAGTGGAATATCCGCGGTAATCACTAAATCACCTTTATTAATTTCCTGGACAATGAAATTATCAGCCACATCAAAGCCCGATGAGACCCGGATACTTTTTATAAATGAAGATGGCGGTGTGGATAAACTTTGATTGGCAACCAGGGTCACCTGAATTTTGGCACGCTCAGCAACTCGAAACAGAATTTCTTTTACCACTTTTGGACAGGCATCGGCATCAACCCAAATCTGCATAGTTTATTCCCATATTTTAACGATATTGTGTTCTGTTAACTTTGTAGTATTACTTCAGCATTTCAGCCATGGCTTCTGGTAACACCGGGTATTGTAGTGCCGCATGTAAAGTAAATAAATCAGCTAACTTAGACAGGTGTTTTACTTCCTCTTTTTCTACCATCACAATGACTTTTGCTTGAGGCGAGTACTTTTGTAAACTGTGTAAGAACACATCCAGGTTACTCACATTCACTCCAGCGTAGTTGTTGCCATAGCCATATAGAAAATCAGCAACAACAAAGTCTGGCGGCTGTTTTTTTAAATGAGACAGTGCTTTACGCATTGAATTAAACTGAACATTCTCAAAATTCAATTCATGATACAAACGGGTGAGATCAGGATGAAGCGGTGATTCAATAATGGAATAGATGACTTTTTGGCTCATTTTTTGATTCGGTTAAAGTTAAAATTACAATAAATCATGTTAAATCAAGCGCTACAATATCGTATTTTGCTGTAAATTGTCATATAAAACAGTATAATGCGCGTCCTTTATTCTCGTCTGGCCCAGATAATTTACTGGTTCAAGATTGGCGCCTCGCCATAACTTCATTTACAGGACTGTTTTTAATGTCGAAACTAGACACGTTACCCCTATTTAGTGAACTTGGTCTTTCCAGCCCTGTGCTTGAAGCATTGAATGAAATTGGCTACGAAACACCATCACCAATACAAGCGGAAATGATTCCTTATGTTATGCAAGGTCGCGATGTCCTGGGACAAGCTCAGACAGGTACCGGAAAAACAGCGGCATTTGCATTACCAATTCTGTCGCAAATAGATATAAAACAAAAATCACCGCAGGTGCTGGTATTGGCCCCTACCCGCGAATTGGCTATCCAGGTCGCCGAGGCATTTCAAAAATATGCCTCTAAAATCAAAGGCTTCCATGTCTTACCCGTTTACGGTGGACAGGACTACCGGGGACAAATCCGCCAACTCGACCGTGGCGTACATGTGGTCGTTGGAACACCAGGTCGCGTGATGGATCATATCCGTCGTAAGACGCTCAAACTCGACAGTTTAAAAACATTAATTCTTGATGAAGCCGATGAAATGCTACGCATGGGGTTCATTGATGATGTTGAATGGGTGATGGAACATATTCCCGAAGAGCGCCAAATCGCTTTGTTCTCTGCCACCATGCCAAAGCAAATTCACAAAATCGCGCAACGTTTTTTAGATAATCCAAAAGAAATTACGATTAAGGTAAAAACAACAACGGCAGACACCATTACACAACGCTACTGGATGGTTAGTGGTCATCATAAACTTGATGCCTTAACCCGAATATTAGAGTCAGAACCTTTTGATGCCATGATTATCTTTGTCCGCACCAAGAATGCCACCGTCGAGCTGGCCGAAAAATTAGAAGCACGTGGTTATGCCTCGGCTGCATTGAATGGTGACATTGCACAAAATCAACGTGAAAAAACCATTGATAAACTTAAAAAGAAAAAGATCGATATCTTGATCGCCACGGATGTCGCTGCGCGTGGACTTGATGTGCCACGCATTAGTCATGTCGTCAATTATGATGTGCCCTATGATACTGAAGCCTATGTGCATCGTATCGGTCGTACTGGCCGTGCGGGTCGTACTGGTGATGCTATTTTATTTGTTGCACCACGTGAAAAACGTATGCTACAACAAATTGAACGAGCAACTAAACAAAAAATTACCATGTTAGAAATGCCTTCAACCGAAGTCATTAATAACAAACGTATTGCTCGCTTTACGCAAACGATTACAGACAACCTGGCCAGTGAAGGCCTGGAATTTTATTCAAGTATTTTAGAAAAATATACCCTGGAGCATAATATTCCGGCTATCGAAGTGGCTGCTGCTTTAGCGAAAATGGTTCAGGGTGATGAGCCTTTACTGTTATCCAACAAACCAGAAGCACAACGCTCACAAAGAGACCGTGGCGATCGAAGTGAACGCGGTCGCAGTCGTGAAAAAGGTTCACGCCGTGATCGTGAACAACGCGGAGAGCGCCCACGCCGTCGCGATAGTCACGAGAAAGAAGAAGGCATGCAATCCTATCGTATTGAAGTCGGTCATGATCATGGTGTAAAACCTGGAAATATCGTTGGCGCCATTGCTAATGAAGCCGGCATTGACAGCAAGCACATGGGCCGTATTCAAATCAATGATGACTACAGCACCATTGACCTGCCAGAAGGAATGCCAAAAGATATTTTCATGGATTTAAAAAGTGTTCGCGTTGCAGGACAAAAACTCAATATTACTGTTTCTGGTGATGAGCCGGTTAAGAAAAAACGTGAAACCTTGAAACGTAAGCCTCAAGATAAAAAGTCCGGCAAGAAAAGAGCTTCTGCAAGCAAAAGAAAAAAACCAGCAAAAAAACCACGCCGCAAATCATAGCGTGAGAATGGCAAATATATCAGAGCAACTGTAAAAAACTGAAATAAGAAGTATTCTCCATTCTTCGCTGGCTGTGATGGTTTCATAAGTATTACAATTCAAATATGAAATCACTTCTTTCCATTTCATATAATTCAGATGCATCAAAAAGCAGGGCCACTGAGTTTGCCAAAACGCACGGGTATCCTTGTGTTGCAGATACTGAAGTTACTACAACATTAAAACTCCATTACACTGACGACAAGGTTGAACTTTGTGATCTGGAAAAAGAGTTTTGTATCGATATCGATTTCATAGCCGGGAACCTTGCTCATCGCCAACAATATGGCGGGGGGCGCGGCCAGAGTATCGCTAAGGCAATAGGTTTAAAACAAGGGCTAGCGCCACCTTCAGTTTTAGATGCCACTGCCGGATTAGCCAAAGATGCCTATGTTCTCGCTTGTCTGGGTTGCCGACTGACATTACTTGAACGTTCACCGGTTATTGTAGAACTCATCAACGACGCTATCGAGCGTGCAAAAGAAAATGAACACTTTCAGAAAATCATTGATCGTGGTTTTAATGTGATTGCAAATAGTAGTATCGATTACCTGACCGAACTTTTTCAAAAATCAAAAGATAATCTGGCTAAGAAACGGTTACCGGAAGATATCTACCCTGATGTTATCTACCCTGATGTTATCTACCCTGATGTTATCTACCCTGATGTTATCTACCCTGATGTTATCTACCCTGATGTTATCTACCCTGATGTTATCTACCTGGACCCTATGTACCCCGACAGAAAAAAATCTGCCTCGGTTAAGAAGAACATGCAGATATTGCAAACATTGTTAGGTAAAGATGAGGATACTGAGGAACTTCTCAACATCGCACTCAAGGTAGCTAAAAAACGCGTAGTCGTAAAAAGGCCCAAGGGTGCAGAAAATTTATCCTCAATAAAACCTACCTACCAGGTCAACAGTAAAAAAACCCGCTACGACGTGTATATTATTAAAAGCTAATTCACACACTAATATTAAGACTGTGAGCCAACTCACATAAATCTAATGGTTTATCAGTACGTTAGCCCCTAGAATTTCACATATCTTCTATCACACAGGTCATTCAAGCATGGAAAACAACCTGGGAAATTGGGTCAAATTCATTAGTAGCCAGTCGTTGCCGGTGTTTAACTCAACCGTGCAAAAAGTTATAAAAATAACCACGGATGAAAAATCGTCCTGTAAAAACCTGGCAGATATGATCATGCGTGATGCCTCTTTAACCTCGCGTGTTATACAGGTGGCTAACGCAACTTATTACAACCGTGGCAATACAAAATCGAATAGTATCCGCAGAACGGTATTGTTACTCGGTTTTAAAAAAATAGCCGAAATATGCTTTACCCTGGCTATCCTGGATTCTGTAACAGATAAAAAAACACAGAAATTAATTTATAAGATTATTTCAAAATCATTCCAGGCTGCAACCCACGCCTATGCTTTAGCAGAATTATGTCACTTAAAAAACAGTGACAAAATCTATATTGCGACATTGCTCAAACACATTGGTGAAATTGCCTTCTGGAGTTTAACTGGAAAGGAATCCCTAATACTTTATGACCTTCTGAGTTGCGAATACAAAGATACAGAACAAGTGCAGGAAAAAATACTTGGCACAACGTTTAAAAGAATCAGTTTAGGTTTAGCAAATGAATGGGATTTATCTAACTTACTAAAACAATCATTATCAGCAAAAATTGAAAACACGCTTGAATTAAAATGTATAAAATATGGTTATGAAATAACAGAAATTAAAAGTAACGAATATTCTGAATTGGAACCCATTGCTACCTTTATAGCCCGAGACACAAAGCTAGCAGTAAAAGAAATAATAAAAACCATACAGCATAATGCTGCAAACAAAAATAATATATACAACGAATATGTGAGCTAAATACTCATATTTTTAGTATCAATCAAAATCCTTTAGCTTATTTTTAGTCTCTATCCATTGTGACATATACATTGCACTTTTCATTGTGTGGTGACGTAGCATCTTTCCAATAAAGTTTTTTTCTCTGATATCGCAAATATTTTTATTTAATATAACCAGTTTATCAACAAATCTTTTTTTATTTGTTGCTTTATTAAATATGTCATTAACTATCGTAATAGCATTTTGTTGTTTTTCATACCATAGGGATTCATTTTGATACAACTCGATAGCTAAGGTTGAAATCTGATCGGTCGTATTTTCAATAAAACCCGCCCAATCATGATCTCCATGCATTGATTCAGCACCAATTGACGTTGTCACACTGGGAGTTCCACTTAACATTGCATCGGCTAATTTTCCTTTCATACCCGCACCAAAACGCAAGGGTGATAAACAAACCCGATATTGAGCTAATGTTTCATTTGCATCATCTGCCCAGCCTTTAATAAGAAAACCTTCTTTCTCGTTATGCAATTGCATCGCTTTTTTCGGCAGATATGATCCGTAGATGTGGAGTTCAGCCTTCTTTAATTTGCGACGAATCAGTGGCCAAATCTCGTTTTTAAGATACAAAACAGAATCCCAGTTGGGTTCATGACGAAAATTACCTATCGTGACAAAATTTTTTCTCTCGTCACAGGCTGGGAAATTGTTTTTCAGGGATTGTTCATCTATCGCGTCATACATAAAAGGGAGATAGAGTAAAAGTTCATCATCAACCCGAAACTTTGTTTTCAAAATTTCAACTTCAACTTCTGAAATCAGCAAACTCAAATCACATCTTAAGATACTGGCAACTTCTCGAAGTGCAAGTTCATTATTTAGATCTAAGTTATTTAAATCAGAAGCATCTAATTTATTTTTAACCGCAGCATGTCTCGCCTGTCGTAAGCAGTGTAAATCCACTGTTTCTAATATTTTAATCGCGGCTGGACATTCCTTTTCAACCCGCCAGGAAAATTGTTCTTCCATCATAAAGCGATCAAATAACACTATATCCGGATTTAGCTCCCTGACAAAATCATTAAAACTATTTTTATTAAGCTCTATTGAAGTTTGCTTGATTCCTAATGCATTCAGATCAACCATATGATCTGTTTCAAGCGCAGCAGAGGCATAGGTCACCTGGTAACCCTGCTGCTGCATAATTTCAAGAAGTTGCAGCATCCTTGAACCTGCGGCGGAGGAATTCGGTTCAGGCCAGACATAGCCAATCACAAGTAAATTTTTCATTTCACGAGTATATCAGTGTAAAAGGCTAAAATTTTACAATTTGTTACAGTAGAAAGTGTTAGCTAAATATAGCCAGGATAAGCATTTTTAACCAATAAAAACAATAACTTAGATAGCACGACAGAGTTGACTGGATATTATGTGGTTATTGGCTAAAGTTAAAGCAGAATAATTAAAAATTAATTGTTCAAGTCAAACTTAATTTGTCCGCTCTTAGATATATAGGCAAGATATTCTTGTTATGAAGTATCCATTATGTAGGAGTACTCAAATGTCATATGCAAATATTGCTGTTAATTTACACCATCATGATGCGTTTGAAGAACATGCGATAGATACCATTCATACATTGCTATTGAATGACAGTGTCATGCCGATGACCTTCCTTTGTGAAACATGTGACAACAAACACTTACTCATTCTTTATTTTATGACAGATCAATCTGAGATTGAGAATAAAATTAATATGGTACGTGCAATGATGTTATTACATAACGTCGAACGCTACATTTTTGCATCTGAAACCCTGATTCCGTCAACAACAGGCTTAAATCCATATGAGGATGAAAACGCTAAAGATGGTCTTGTATTTTTACACGCTAATAAATTTGGGCTACAAAAAGCGACACAATATTTTGTTAGCCGAAAAAATAATGAAATCCAACTTACTGATAAAACAGAATCAGATACATTAAAAACAAATACCGAACTGGATTCACTATTAGCTGGACCAAAAGTAACTGCAGGCCAGATAAAAGAACTGGAAATGATCGTTTCAACCTTACCGCAGAATTATCCGGTAAAAGCATTCGAATATAGTGCGACAATTAATACTTATCAGCCACATACTTTTAATTAAGAATTCTAAGTATAAAAAAAGGCGGTCATTTGACCGCCTTTTTTATTTCAATGATATAGAGTTACATCGTTTCTAGAAGTAACTGATTTATACGGGTTACAAAAGAAACGGGATCTTCCAACTGTCCACCTTCACTTAACATTGCCTGATCAAATAACAGGTGAGACCAGTCAGCGAACTTATTATCATCCTGCTCTTCACTCAGACGTTTCACTAAAGGATGTTCAATATTAACTTCCAGAATAGGCTCAATATTAGGAACTTCATGCCCGGCCTGTTTTAATATTTTTTGCATGCTTACAGCCATGTCTTGTTGTTCTACAACTAAACACGAAGGTGAATCCGTTAATCGTGTTGAGACACGTACTTCTTTAACTTTATCACCCAGACTGTCTGTCATTTGTTTTAACAATTTCTCGTTGTCTTTTGCCGCTTTTTCGGCTTTTTTCTTGTCTTCTTTATCTTCAAGATCACCGAGGTCAAGTTCACCTTTAGCGATATTAACAAACGATTTGCCATCGTACTCTGATAAGTAAGACATCATCCATTCATCAACACGATCATGCATCAATATAACTTCAATGCCTTTTTTCTTGAACAGCTCTAAATGCGGACTGTTTTTAACAGCAGCATACGAGTCACCGGTAATGTAATACAGTTTTTCCTGGCCTTCTTTCATACGGCTGATGTAGTCATCTAGTGATACATCTTCGATATCTGAATCATTATGAGTAGATGCATAACGGAATAACTTGGCAATTTTTTCCTTGTTGCTTGCGTCTTCTGCCGGACCTTCTTTTAAAACGCGACCAAATTCTTTCCAGAACACTGTGTAGTCTTCAGCATTGTTTTTCGCCATTTTTTCCAGGTGACCAAGAATTTTCTTAATCGAAGCGCCACGAATGGTATCAATATGTTTATTTCGTTGCAGAATTTCACGGGAAATATTTAACGGCAGGTCATCAGAATCAACTACACCTTTAATAAAGCGTAAGTAGTTAGGCATTAACTGATCCGCATCATCCATAATGAAGACACGTTTCACATAAAGTTTAATACCATTTTTTTGGTCACGTTCAAACATGTCAAACGGAGCACGTTTAGGTATATAAAATAACGTGGTGTATTCCTGAGTCCCTTCAACTTTGTTATGTAACCAACTCAGTGGCTCATCAAAGTCATGTGCAACATGTTTATAGAATTCTTTATACTCTTCATTTTTAATTTCAGACTTGGGACGCACCCATAATGCAGAGGCTTTGTTTACCGCTTCTAACTCATCAGTCAGTTCACCTTTGTCATCACGTTTTTTCATTGAAATTGGTAATGAAATATGATCTGAGTACTTGTTAATGATAGAACGTAAACGCCAATCATCGGCAAATTCTTCTTCATCTTTTTTCAGGTGCAGAATAATTTTGGTACCGCGTTCTTCTTTATTTATATTCTCTAAATCAAACTCACCTTCACCAGTTGAATGCCAGCGCACACCGTGCTCAGAGGTTAGTCCTGCTCGACGTGTTTCAACCGTAACATTATCAGCAACAATAAATGACGCATAAAAACCAACACCAAACTGGCCAATCATTTGCGCATCTTTTGCTTGCTCACCGGTCAGGTTATCCAGGAATTTTCGTGTACCTGAATTTGCAATTGTCCCAATATTGGCAATCACTTCCTCGCGGCTCATACCAATACCGTTATCGCTGATTGTGACCGTGCTGGCCTCCTTATCAAAATCCACCGTTATACCGAGATCTTCTTCATTCTCGTATAAGGCACTGTCGCTCAGGGCTTCAAAGCGTAATTTATCACAGGCATCTGATGCATTTGACACCAGCTCACGCAGGAAAATTTCTTTATTTGAATACAGGGAATGGATCATGAGGTTCAGCAGTTGCTTGACCTCGGTCTGAAAACTCAGGGTTTCTTTTTTCGCTTCGACCGTCATAGTTCTCTCTCTATTAATTAGGATTGATACAAATTTAATGCCTTATATGTAATGGTCATTTTTTGGAATTCAAGGGCTATAACAGGGATTTTGGCATATTACGGTACGTAGGTTCGGGGAGTCAGGCTCAGCATACTGACGATGGTTGAGGCAATCTCTTCAATCGACATGCTGCTAACATCGAGTAAAGGAATCTGATCACGACTAAACATTGATTCAGCCTGCCTGGTTTCAAATCTGCAACGGCTGAGCGAAGAATAATCGCTATCTGGGCGCCGCTTTTGCCTGACCAAACTCAGTCTTTCTGGCGAGATATTAAAGCCGATAACCTTATTTTTGTACTGTTTCAGCGTTTTCGGCAGTCCCTCCCCTTCCAGGTCCTCCTCGACCAATGGGTAGTTGGCAGCATTCAAACCGTAATGCAGTGCCAAATACAGACAAGTCGCGGTTTTCCCGGTGCGTGATACGCCGGTGATAATTACATCTGCATCATCGTAAATTTTAGCATGGCTACCATCATCGGTTTTTAATGAATAACTTACGGCACTTATCCGGTCTGCATACTCCTGGTCATCCAGAATGCCATGGGCACGACCAATATCATGTTTTGCCTTTAAACCTATTTCATCTTCAATCGGCTTTAAAAAAGTATTAAGCACATCAAAGAATAATCCTTTTGAATCAGACAGGATTTTTCGCAGTTCAGGCCGGATCAGAGTACAAAACACTAATGGTGGATGATGGGTCTCATCTGCAACTTTATTAATAGTTTGTTGCGCCTCAATGGCTTTAACTTCGGTGTCAATAAAACGTAATGAAAAAGAAATAAACTCAACAGTATTAAACTGTGATAACAAGCTATGACCTAAGGTTTCAACCGTAATACCGGTGCTATCAGAAACAAAGAAAACAGCTCGGGAATTATTTATATTATCAGGCATATTAATTGTGTTGCTTTCTTTACACTCAATGCTACATTATACGAATAGTTAATAAGGATATAACATAGCATAACCATACGGTATTTCTCCATGACAAGTACAACAAATATCATTTCAAACAAACACATTTTATGGTTTGAAGAAACCAATCTCAGTCACTTACCACAAGTCGGCGGAAAAAATGCTTCGTTAGGTGAAATGATAAGTCACTTAACAGAGTCTGGGATTTCTGTTCCCGGAGGTTTTGCCACCACTGCCGATGCTTTTCGATATTTTCTGCAAGATTCAAATCTTGAAAAAAAAATCAATGAAAAACTCAACCAGCTGGATGTTTATGATGTACGTGCGTTAAGTGATACTGGCCACGAGATTAGACAATGGATAACTGAAGCAAGCTTACCAAGTGAACTGATAAAAGATATTCGTTTAGCTTACCAACAACTGACAAAAAAATATGGTGACAGTGCCAGCTATGCTGTACGTTCTTCTGCAACAGCTGAAGATTTAGCCGATGCTTCTTTTGCCGGTCAACAGGAAACCTACCTGAATATTCAGGGTGAAGAAGCAATTATTAAAGCCATTCAATCAGTATTTGCTTCTTTATATAACGATCGTGCGATTGCTTACCGGGTACATCATGGGTTTTCTCATCATGATGTCGCCTTATCTGCAGGTATTCAATTAATGATACGCAGTGATCTGGCTAGCAGCGGTGTGATGTTTACCCTTGATACCGAGTCAGGCTTTGAAGATGCAATATTTATTACCTCTGCTTATGGTCTGGGCGAGTCCGTTGTACAGGGGAGTGTCAATCCTGATGAGTTTTATGTTTATAAGCCTTCCCTGCAAAAACATCAAAATGCGATTCTACAGCGGACTATTGGTAGTAAAAAATTCAAAATGATTTTTTCTGAAAATACCGCGCATGAAAATTCAACCCATACGATTGATGTGGCACAAGCCGAACAAAACAAGTTCAGTATCACTGATGATGAAGTCATGTTAATTGCAGAAATGGGATTAAAAATTGAGAAACATTACGGTAAGGCAATGGATATCGAATGGGCCAAGGATGGTCAGTCCGGTCAGATATATATTGTTCAGGCCAGGCCTGAAACTGTTAAAAGCCGCGACAACCGACATGTATTAGAGCGTTATGAATTTGAAGAATCCACTGCTAATAATACTATTTTAGTATCAGGCCGAAGTGTTGGCCAACGTATTGGACATGGAAATGTTCGTATTATTATGAATGCCAGTGAAATGGATCAGCTTATTGATGGTGAGATCCTTGTGACTGATATGACTGATCCAGACTGGGAACCTGTGATGAAACGTGCCAGTGCCATAGTAACAAATCGCGGAGGGCGCACCTGCCATGCTGCGATCATTGCACGTGAATTGGGTGTACCCGCTGTTGTTGGTGCAGGCAATGCCTCAAGTGTTTTACAAAATGGCCAGGCTGTTACTGTGAGTTGTGCCGAAGGTGAAGATGGTCGTATTTATGAAGGCATACAGAAATTTAAAATCAACAAGATTGATCTACAGGAAATGCCTGAACTTCCGTTTAAAATAATGCTTAATGTGGCGACGCCAGATCGTGCCTTTGCCTTTAGCTTCCTGCCAAACCATGGCGTAGGCCTGGCTCGACTTGAATTTATTATTAATCGTTCTATTGGCATCCACCCTAAAGCCTTGCTGCAATACAATATACAAAGCGATGAGATCAAACAAAAAATAAATGAACGAATTAAAGGATATTCTGATCCTGTGAGTTTTTATATCGAAAAACTTACAGAAGGCATAGCAACTATTGCCGCTGCTTTTTCTCCTAAACCCGTTATTGTTAGACTATCAGATTTCAAATCAAACGAGTACGCTAATCTCATTGGTGGAGAAAGATACGAGCCACATGAAGAAAACCCGATGATAGGTTTTCGCGGCGCATCACGCTATATTGATGCAAAGTTTTATGACTGTTTTGAACTCGAGTGTTTTGCGATTAAAAAAGTACGAGAAGAAATGGGCCTGACTAATGTTGCTATCATGGTACCTTTTGTACGTACACTTGACGAAGCACATGAAGTTACTAATCTTTTGAAAGAAAATGATTTAGCACGAGGCGAAAATGATTTAAAAATTATGATGATGTGTGAAATCCCATCAAACGCTCTGTTAGCTGGTAAATTTTTAAAATATTTTGATGGGTTTTCAATTGGTTCCAACGATATGACACAGTTAACTCTTGGATTAGATCGTGATTCTGAGCTTATTGCGGAGCGGTTTGACGAAAGAAATGAGGCAGTAAAATCTTTACTTAGTATGGCAATCAATGAATGCAAGCTAAACAATAAATACATAGGTATTTGTGGACAGGGCCCTTCCGATCATCCTGATTTTGCTTACTGGTTAATGGAACAAGGCATTCATAGCGTATCATTAAATCCGGATAGTGTTATAGAGACCTGGTTATACTTAGCAAAAAACCGATCCTGACTTATCATTTAATATTTCATGTATTAAATCTATATTTATGTACTATACAAGGTGATGTATGAGTAGCAAAATTTTTCATGATAATATTTTCCCCGGGCATGTTTCTGATTTAATTAATTTAATGCATATGGTTGTTTTCAATGGTACCGATGGTGAAGAAAAATGGGATCGTTGATAAGATCGAAAGTTTAACTGCCGAAGTATCACTATAATTCTCGGTAATAAAAAAGCCAGCTAAAAGCTGGCTTTTTTATCTGTTATGAAAATATGTTATTTGCCTAATACTTCTTTTAAAGAATTCAGACAGAAATTAACATTGTCTTCACTACTGGCATGACCCATTAAACCAATGCGCCATACTTTACCGGCCAATGCGCCAAGACCGGCACCAATTTCCAGGTTGAAATCATTTAGCAACTTGCCACGTACTTCGGCATCATCCACACCTTCAGGAATATAAACCGAGTTTAATTGTGGCAGGCGCTCACCTTCTTTCACAACATAACCAATCCCCATATCTTCTAAACCCGCTTTGAGTTTTAGGTGGTTATCCATATGACGCTGCCATGAATTTTCTAAACCTTCTTCCTGCAGAATCACTAATGATTCATGTAAACCGTAAAGATTGTTGACGGGTGCAGTATGATGATAAGCACGTTTTGCACCGCCACCCCAGTAACCCATCACTAAGCTCATATCCAGGAACCAGCTTTGAACTTTAGTTTTACGATTTTTAATCACTTCAGATGCACGTTCACTAAAACTAACCGGTGATAAACCTGGCGGTGCTGACAGGCATTTTTGTGTACCCGAATAAATGGCATCAATACCCCACTCGTCTACTTTCAATGGTGAACCAGCTAACGAGGTCACGGCATCCACAATCGTTAAACAATCATGCTCATGCGCTAACTTAACCAGTGTTTCAGCATCAGACATTGCACCGGTAGATGTTTCTGCATGAACAAAGGCAACAAATTTTGCATCTGGATTCGCTTTTAGTGCATCTTCAACTTTCTGAGGATCAACAACATTTCCCCAATCATCTTCAACCATTACTGGTGTGGCACCAACACGTTCCACGTTTTCTTTCATACGGCCACCAAAAACACCGTTCTGGCAAACGATGACTTTATCACCGGGCTCTACCAGGTTTACAAAGCATGTTTCCATACCAGCAGAACCGGGTGCAGATACGGGGAAAGTCAGTTCATTTTCAGTTTTGAAGGCATATTGCAGTAAGCTCTTCATTTCATCCATCATGCCAATAAAAGCAGGATCTAAATGGCCAATCGTTGGGCGGGCTAATGCCTGGAGAACACGTTCACTGACATCTGAAGGACCTGGCCCCATAAGTGTACGTTTTGGTGGTTGAAATGATGAAATAGTCATAATGCGCCCTTAATCTTAAGTCAGTTAATGAATTTATTGGAAAATATCAGCGGGCAATTCTATCACTGACTGCTTTGCTCAAGAATAGGTATTTCTAAAAAATATCGCCTAACAACCCTTTTAATGATGTTGTTATTTCAAATTTGATAAAATACCTTTCTTTGTCCATCTTTCGTTATAATGTTGGTTTTACTGATTAGTTTATTAAAAGGTCCACTCATGTCTGCACAACTTCCCTTAATTATTGAACCCGCTGAATTAAAACAACATTTAAATGATGAAAATGTACTCATTGTCGATCTTTCAAGCCCGGCAACCTATGTGCAATACCATGTGCCCGGTGCAGTATTCCTCAACTACGAGTGGCTGGTGAGAATTGAACAACCTCGCATGGGTTTATTACCGACTGAAGAGCAATTAAACAACGTGTTAAGCAGCTTAGGCTTATCCAACGACACACATGTTGTTGTTTACGATGATGAAGGCGGTGGCCGTGCCTGCCGTTTTTTATGGACACTGGATGTCGCCGGACATAAAAACTATTCATTGCTAAATGGTGGTTTGCAAGCATGGTCTAACCATGGCAACGAGATTTCATCTGAAATCACTTATCCAACACCGGGTAAATATAAAGTAGCGATGGACTTTGAACCGGTAGCCACCCGCCAATATATTTTAGATCACCTCTCAGATGACAACGTGGTTATTTTTGATAACCGCAGCCCGGCTGAATTTAATGGAACGAAAGTCTTTGCGCAACGTGGTGGCCATATCCCGGGTGCCGTTAATATGGACTGGACAAACACCATGGACATGGAGCATGACCGACGTTTGAAACCCGAAGCCGAATTACGTGACATGTTAGAGAGTCAGGGTATCAGCCATGATAAAACCATCATCATGCACTGCCAGGCACACCACCGTTCAGCACACACCTATATTGTGCTGAAGTCACTGGGTTATGAAAAAATTAAAGGCTATCCAGGGGCGTGGTCGGATTGGGGGAATGAGCCGAATACGCCAATTGAATAATTGGCGGTTTATTTTTTAAATCATTTCGACGCGCTGCTCCGCAGCTATCGTCGAGTACCTTTCTTGTGGCGACAAGAAAGGTACCAAAGAAACGCTCCCGAATACTTGTTGCTTTTAAAAATTCCATTTTTAAAAGCAATACCTTGCGTTCCTCAAACAAATAAGCGCTGCGCAACTCACGCGAAGCAAAGCTTCTTATGCGCTCGAACAGTGCTCGCTATAATCTTATTTGTTTTCCGGTACTCAGCTGCATATCACGGGCAATAAGATCCCTCGTATCAACTACTTGGTAAATCGAAGCGGGTAAGTCCCGTTAGACGATGCCGAGCATATAAATTAAATCAGGATCATAGCGAGCTTTGTTTGAGCGCATAAGAAGCTTTGCTTCCCGCGAGTTAGCGAGTGCCTGATTAAATTTTTATGCGAGGGAATTGGGATTGGAAATCCCAACAAGTATTCGGGCTCCCTTCTTTTTGGTTACTTTTTCTTGGGTGAGCAAGAAAAAGTAACTCGACCGTCCGGGTCCAATTCTCTAATTGCTTCTGCATTCGTTCAACATGCCCGCCATCCCAATACACTTTATTGCAACTAGGGCAGTAATTAACAAGCCCGGTAGTCTGTTGAACATCATCAGGGATGGTTTTACGTTGAGTTGCATCCGCTTCTTTTAAAACAGTATTGCAGCTCAGGCAGCGGCTAAAAGGCTGAAACTGCCAGTTCACCTGGCATTTTTGACTGACTTGTTTTACTAATTTATCTAACGAGTCGGTCTCTAACAAAACGACATTTTTATCGGCATCGCGGTATTCTGTTAAGGCACGGTCGCAGGTTAATAAAACTCTGTCCTCTTTCAGTGATAATTTAAGAATTTCATAATCATCACGGCCGTCGCTAATAATTTCAGTATCATAACCCGCTGCACGTAACCAACGTCCTAAACGTTGCAGCATTTCATCACAAAGAAATTTCATTCAATCGTTGATTTAAGTTGAACGAAGCTAGCTAGATCTAATCACGCCTGTGACTATGCCAAGAATTTGCACTTCTTCGTTATGTAAATAGATGGGGTCCATATCGGGATTTGCCGGCTGCAAACGAATACCATCGCGTTCTACGTAAAACTTTTTCAAGGTCACTGTTTCCCCATTAATCATCGCCACTACGGACTCGCCATTACAGGCCGTTTCACGTTTCTCAATAACGATTACGTCACCATCTTGAATATTGTCATCGATCATCGAGTGACCCCGAACACGCAGGGCATAGCTGTTCCTGCGAACCATGCTAGTCGGTACTGATACGCTTTCATTCTCTTCAGATAAATGCACAGGCTCACCCGCAGTAACATAGCCTAACAAGGGTAATTCATGCAGATCTTCGGCTGATATTTCGAGATTTTCTAAATCAGGCGTCCAGATTTGCCGGTTATTTTTATTTAAATTATTCGTAAACTTATTATTTATCATATAGTTAACGTTACTCATTGACTTAACCTCTTAGGAATATAGCCTAACCATACTCATTTTTATAATAAACATCAACCATTGTTCGCTAAAAGTTCTCTAAAATCGTGAGTAACCCTGTTTTGTTAAACTTCATTAAATAGAAGCCGTTATTAAATAGAGAGAAGTCAAAACATGATAGAGTAAAATTTAAATAACAAACTAAATGGATTAGAGCTAGTGCAAGAGTTTATTTTTCAATATGAAGGTTATATTCGTCTTGGTGCTTTTTTAGGTATCTTAGCACTGCTGGCAATTTGGGAAATATCATCGCCTAAACGAAAATTACTTGAGCTTCGTCGTTTTCGCTGGTTTAGTAATATCGGCTTAGTCGTCATCTCAAGTCTATTAATCCGCTTTATTATTCCCACGGCCGCTGTGGGTGTTGCTATATATGCAGAAAAAGCACAACTAGGTTTTCTGAATCATTCAGATTTCCCTTTTTACATTCACTTTATTATTGCTTTTGTGCTGATGGATTTATCCATTTATTTCCAACATGTGATGTTTCACGCACTGCCCATGTTCTGGCGCTTTCACAGAGTACACCACTCTGATCTTGACTGTGATGTTACCACTGGCCTGCGCTTTCACCCCTTTGAAATTATTATTTCAATTATATTTAAATTTGTCGTCATTATTTCCGTTGGTGTACCCGTTATAGCCGTTGTCCTTTTTGAAATTATCCTCAATGCAGCTTCGATGTTCACTCATTCCAATATTAGAATTCCGCAATTCATTGAACCGCTGGTACGCTGGTTTATTGTCACTCCGGACATGCATCGGATACACCATTCAATGGAAGAGAATGAAACCAATAGTAACTTTGGATTTTTTATTTCAGCCTGGGATCGGTTATTTGGTACTTACATCGCTTATCCCGAGAAAGGACATGAAAAAATGGAAATTGGCTTATCGTTTTTTCGCGAACCGAAATGGCAAAATTTACGCTGGCTGATTTATTTACCGTTTGTAGACACAATACATGGTTATGCCATCAACAAACGTACTCATAAGAAAGAAGATACAGAAACTAATTAGTGATATAAGGTAGTGAAAAACTAAATTCAGTTCCTTGCTCAAGCGAGCTTTCTACCCATATATTCCCGTCGTGTTTAGCTATAATCTCTTTAGCAATAGCTAAACCTAATCCGGTTCCACCTGCTTGTGTTTTGGTGCGACTACTTTGAACAAACTTATTAAAGACCGAAGTTAATTCATCTGCCGGAATATCTACCCCTTTATCTAATACCGAGAGCTGTATAGCGGGTGTATCTTTGTTTGTTGCTTTATCTGTTAATGCAGTTTCATTAATAGTAATTACGATTCTTTCATTTTTGTTTGAAAATTTTATTGCGTTATTGACCAGGTTGACTATCACCTGTTTTATTTTATCCAGGTCAGCATTAACTTTCATTTTTGAAGTTAATTTTACAAAATCAAACTGCAAATTCTTTTCTTCAAGTAAATTAACAACACTACTCATGACGGAGTCGACTAAGGGGGCTAAATCAAATTCTTCCTTATAGAGTTTCATTTTCCCTGTATCAAGACTTGATAAATCCAACAGGTTATCAAGCAGGCCAAGTAATCGCTCTCCACTTAATTCAATCTTGCTAAAATAGCTAAGTAACTTATTATTTTTTTCATCCTCACCTTCAAACCTGGACACACCCAGTTGAGCATAGCCTAATATGCCATGCATAGGCGTTCGTAATTCATGTGACATATTAGCAAGAAACTCTGATTTAGCCCGGTTAGCTTCTTCGGCAACTTCTTTTGCCGCTACTGCCTCGGCAGTTATTTCCTGCACCCTTTCTTCCAGGCCATCCTGTTCTGCTTTGAGTTGTTTTGTGAGTTGTTCATTGGAATAAATCGTTTTTGCCAGTTGATCCAGGCTGGCATTAATACGGTAACCGAAGATGATCAGTAAAGTGATAATCACCACAATATTGAGGCGAACCAGTAAGCTGTCAAAAATCAGAAGGAATGCCAGCAAAAACACCACAATCAAAAGAGTGACAAAGTTATTCTGAATACCTAAACATTGCTTTGTTTTTAATTGACAGTAATTACAGCGGCGATAAGGTTTAATTTTCTTTCGCGAGAGCGCGCACGATGGATTAATCCAGTCTTTATTGATCGCTTCATCAGGATCAGGTTCAAAATAAACATCCATAAAATGCAGGAAACCTGTATGAGTAATATAACTTATTAAAAATTACGTTCTTCTTATCAATATGTCAAATAGTCCTGCTAAATAGGGTAAAATCTTGTCGATTAGTCAGCACAAGTAGTAAAATTCCATTAAAATACCCACTTAAAAACTAGATAAATGGATATCCACATGTCATCCGAAAAACGCTCAGTCAAAAATATTATTTTACCCATTAGTATAGGCGCGATAAGCCTTGTTATCGGCTTGTGGCTAAGCCAGCAGATGTTGTTAAACAACAATGATACAAAAATACCTAAAAACCTGGATGCCACGGTGTTACCTAATGCACGTGTATTAGCAGGCTTTAATTTAATTAACCATGACAAACAGCCCTTTACCGAGGAACAACTTAAAGGACAGTGGAGTTTTCTTTTTTTTGGTTTTACCAATTGCCCGGATGTATGTCCGACAACATTAAAAGTCATGCAATCCGTGTGGAAAACGTTACCAACTAAACCCGGTGAGGTTGGCCATCCTAAACTCTATTTTGTTTCGGTTGATCCTGATCGCGATAAAACTGAAATCATAAAATCATATATTCAATATTTTCACACAGAATTTATCGGTGTCACGGGTAAAGCAAACGAGCTGGATAAACTAACCAACCAAATTGGCATCCTTTATGGTTATGATGACAAATCTGACGGTTCTGATCTTGAGTATACGGTTAACCACAGCGCACAACTTATCTTGATTGATCCACGGGGACGTATGCGCGCGGTTATTTCTCCTCCTCATATTGCTAAAACCATTGCGGCTAACTTTCAAACTATTCGCACCTTCTACGGAGATGAATAATGTCTTTCTCTAGAATATTGATACTGGCAATATGCTTTTTATTCTCTGTTTCGACAGTTTATGCAGCTGAGCTGGTGAAGATTGAAAATGCCTGGAGTCCTGAAGCACCACCTGTGGCAAAAGTGATGGCGGGTTATATGAAAATAAGTAACCTTAGTAATAAAGACATAAAAATAAAATCAGCTAATAGCAATTTTTTTACTAAAGTTGAAATTCATCGTACCGAATTGAAAGATGGAATGTTCACAATGATTAAGCAGGACAACCTTATTATTAAAGCAAAAAGTCATATCGAACTAAAGCAAGGTGGTCTACACATGATGTTGATGGGTAAGTTAAAACCTATGAGGGAGGGTTCAATTATTCCTGTTAAGTTAACGTTTAATAATAATGAAACAGTTGAAGTTAATTTAAAAGTTAAAAGTGACAACCGTCCACAAATGAAATGTGGTAGTGGTAAATGTGGCTCCATGTAGTATCCATAAGCTAACAATACAACGCTATAATTATATCCGGAGTAACAAAATTGAAATTACGTGCACGCCTTTTTATCGCATTACAACACATGCTACCGCAACACTTCCTTTCAAAAATGATGTGGCGACTAACCCGTTGTGAATATAAATGGCTTCTAAAAATAACACTACCCCTCTTTATTCGCCTGTTCAAAGTTAATATGGATGAAGCCAAAAATCCCGACTGGAAAAGTTATAGCAGTTTTAATAATTTTTTTACCCGTGAATTAAAACAAGAAGCGCGGGAAATTTCTAAAGATAAAAATAGCATAGCATCACCTGTTGATGGTGCCGTTAGCCAGCTTGGGAAAATTAACGCCGATTTAATATTCCAGGCAAAAGGACATGCGTATTCACTGACGCAACTTCTAGGCGACAGAGAAGACCTGGCGAAAAAATTTAAAAATGGTCAGTTCAACACGATTTATCTTGCACCAAAAGATTATCACCGTATTCATATGCCAGTTGATGGAATTTTATTAGAAATGATTCATGTGCCAGGTGAATTATTTAGTGTCAATCCAACAACGGTAGAAAACGTGCCGGCCTTATTTGCCCGCAATGAGCGTGTTGTTTGTATGTTTGATACACCAGCAGGACCAATGGCAATGATACTGGTAGGTGCAATTTTTGTCGGTAGTATAGAAACGGTATGGCATGGTGAAGTCACTCCACCAACAGCGAAGGAAATTCGCAACTGGAAGTATGACGAGCAAGAACTGAGCTATAACAAAGGCGAAGAAATGGGTCGTTTCAATATGGGATCAACGGTCATCTTACTGCATGCCAATAAAAAAATGGATTGGGATATAGAACTGAAAGCCGAACAAGTCGTGCGTTTAGGTGAAACAATAGGACATATTAAATAAAGTCCTGTCGTTGCGACGACTGCAGGGAAGCAGAAGGTAGAGTAACGCATTAGGGCAGGATGCCCGTAAGTAGAATAACGCAGGAGCAGTTATCGAGGAGCAGTTACCGAGCAAAGCGTGGCAATCTCATATTTAATGCTACTTTTCTAAAGATTGCTTCGTCGCTACGCTCGATGCCAGAACCTGTAGAACACGTTAGGGTAATGCTAAACGAAGCGCGTAGCGGTTCATTAAGTACAATGACATGACAATCTACGCTCTATCAAAAGGAAAAGTTAAAACATCCTTAATGTCTTCTGCCCCGGTTAACACCATCAGCAAGCGATCAACTCCCAGCGCAACCCCGGCACAACCCGGCAAACCATGTTGTAAGGCAGCGAGTAAATGTGCGTCCGCCGGTATCCCCGCAAGCCCTCTCTCTTTTCTGATTTGTTGTTGCTTTTGAAAACGCGTTGCCTGCTCCTGGGCATCGGTTAATTCATGAAAGCCATTCGCTAATTCCATACCATTGATATAAAGCTCAAAACGTTCTGCTACATCAGTTATACCTTTTCTTATTTTAGCTAGCGCTGCCTGGCTGGATGGATAATCATAAATAAATACAGGGCAATTTGCAGGAAGGTTTTTTTCAACTACCTCGCTCATCAATAAATCTAACCAGTCATCAAAGCTCGCATCGTCCATACCAACAATATCAATTCCAGCATTAGTTACCGCGGCATTGAGCTCTTTGATGTCCGCTTTAAATGGATCAACATCAGCAAATTTAATCATCGCATCCTGGTACGAATAAAACTGGCTCCGCTCCAGTTTAATAAAAAAATCATCTGCAATAAAGCGAAGCAAGGCATTCACTTCTCCCATTAATGCATGATGATCGTAATCAAGTCGGTACCATTCTAATAAAGTGAATTCAGAGTTATGTCTTTTACTCTGCTCATCCTGACGAAATGCCGGTGTGATCTGATACATTGAACCGTAACCGGCGGCTAATAACCGTTTCATGGCAAATTCAGGCGAGGTATTTAAAAATGAAGGCTCGCTGGCATCTTGGTACTGCTGTGTAAGAAACGTTTCTATAGTGGGGTCAGTATTGCCTGCATGTGAAAGCACCGGCGTTTGAACTTCAATAATATCTTTTTCTGCAAAAAAAGCCCGCAGCTTTGCAAGCAAACGGGCCCGGGTCTTTACCATGTCTAAACTGGCTGTAGGTTGCCAATCATCACGGTTCATAATTTTCGCCCCAGCTGCGTTAAAAACGATCTCAAAATACTCATTTACTTATCCGTAAACTCCGTTTTTTCGATAGTTTTTGCCTTGCTGGAACAAAAATTCTATCCCGTGAAAGCTCTTAGAATTTAAACAGTCCAACTATAGTATTCCTTAAATCATCCAAACAACTTAATTATTTAGGCAAAATAGTTTTCGTTCTGACAAGGCATTAACAATTTTAAAAAACGCAGTTGGCAATAAGCCAATGAGTATTTTTAAAATTGTTAATAACGCCGTCAGGGCGAAAAATATGCAGCCTAAATTTATTTCTTTTCGCGGCCGACATACTCCCCTGTCCGCGTATCCACCTTAATCATTTCACCTTCTTCAATAAACAAAGGCACCCGCACAACGGCTCCCGTGTTACAGGTAGCAGGTTTACCACCACCACCGCTGGTATCACCGCGTAAACCGGGATCGGTTTCTGTTACTTCCAGTATGACAAAATTCGGTGGTGTAATGGCAATCGGTACTCCATTCCATAGAGTGACTTCACAGGTATCCTGCTCTTTCAGCCACTTAATATTGTCACCAACTGCTGTTTCATCAGCGCCAACTTGTTCAAATGTTTTTTCATCCATGAAATACCATAATTCACCGTCGGTATATAAATATTGTAAATCGGTATCCATGACATCGGCGGCTTCAACCGACTCACCAGACTTAAAAGTTTTTTCTACTACCCTTCCCGTTTTAAGGTTACGTAATTTTACGCGGTTAAATGCCTGCCCTTTTCCAGGTTTAACCAGCTCATTTTCAGTAATGCTGCACGGATGTCCGTCAATCATTATTTTCAGGCCATTTTTGAATTCGCTAGTGCTATAGGTTGCCATACTCGTTAAACTCTCCGGGAAGTAAAATTGCTGCTAAAACATAAAATACATATTATATGCCTATGATACCGCGATCAGTCCCTCCTTGTCAGTCCAATGATGCGACCGAATGGCCAGCCCACCATTGGCAAACCGCCCTGGCAAGTGCTATTCGGCAACCTGCTGAACTTCTAAGCTATTTAGAATTACCCGAGTCTTTACTGGATGCGGCAACAGCAGCCAGTGAGTCCTTTGCCCTGCGTGTTCCAAAAGCCTATCTTCACCGTATCGAAAAAGGAAATATTAATGATCCCTTACTACAGCAAATATTACCGTTGGGATCTGAACTGATTGAGTCAAAGCAATATAGCTATGATCCTGTTGGCGACTTAGACTCAGTCGAGATACCCGGTTTATTACATAAATATCATGGTCGTGCCTTAATCATTACCACTGCGGCATGCGCGGTCCATTGTCGTTATTGTTTCCGCCGTCATTTTCCCTACCAGGAAAACCGGGTTGAACAAAACTGGCAACAAGCCATTGATTATATTCGTCAGCATGAGGATATTCATGAAGTGATCTTAAGTGGTGGCGATCCACTTAGCTTGACAGAATCACGTTTAAAAAAATTAACCGATAAACTGCTGACTATTCCTCATGTTCACACTTTACGTATACACACCCGGTTGCCCATTGTTTTACCTGAACGGGTAAATAATGAACTACTCGATTGGCTCAATTCATTGCCATGGAAAATTGTTATGGTCTTACATTGTAATCATGCCAATGAAATTGATGAGGCGGTTGCTGATGCCTTACAACAACTTCATCAACATTCAGTAACGTTACTTAACCAGTCTGTATTACTCGCCCGAGTGAACGATAATGCCGGGGCATTGATAAAATTAAGCGAAAAGCTGTTTAGTAATCATGTCTTGCCCTATTACTTACACATGCTGGACAAGGTACAAGGCGCAAAACATTTTTATGTAAACCAGGACACTGCTACACAGTTAATCAACGAAGTACGTCAGTGTTTACCCGGTTACCTTGTACCTAAACTAGTAATCGAAGAAGCGGGAAAACAATCGAAAACAGCTCTGGCATAATATAACTATCCCAGCTTAATGACTCATTCTGTTACAAAATGTTATATCCGATTCAATTATTGCAACTTTTAACCTTTCATCGCTAAAAATTGCACGAAAACACCTCTAAATGCATTGAAAATAGTCATAAACGACAAGTTTATGCCATAATTAATACCAGTTAAGCGCAATTAACCAGCTATGCAGCAGCAGCGTCAATAACTAATTAAAAACAGCAGGTTAAGGCAGCCAACGAAGTTAACATGGGATAAAGAAAGATGGGTAAAAGTATTGGCCTCGATGTGCCAAGCAGAACACTGCCTGACAAAAAGGCATTTAATATCAGACCACGAAAATTAGCGACGTGGATTGATGCCCTTCCCCGTGCAAACCTGGGCGAAACTGCCAAACAGATATTTACTGTTCTACATCAAACCAACCAACTCTCGTATCCTTACCAGGATCGCATCCGTTTCCTGGAAACTTTGCGTGAACCACTTGATTACGTTACACGCTCAATGAAAAAACATTTCATTGGTGTCAGCTTACCCTTACCAGAAAAAAGCCAAAAAATTGCCAGTATCACCAAGGAGCTGTTTTCCAGTATGGCTACCGGATACAAAATTGCTTTGGAAGACACCCTGGCAAACAACCTGATGATTTTTGATAAAAAGTCACTGGCACTATTAACCCATCGAAGTATTTCTTATATCGGACAAAATTTTTTAACCGCTTACCAATCCTACTCTCCTTTTGATGAACAAGATTGGGCCGAACTGCATAAGCTTTATCAATTTGCTGAAAAACGAAATATACTGAAAAATAAAATCCGCGATGATCAACTGAGTTACGTTGAGAAAACCTCTATTTCAACTGAATACACGCGAATATTACTGTTATCACTTGCTTCACCTTATCACTTACGCCAGGGTGAATCCGGTAAAGTCTATGGCGCATTAGAGCGCTGGCTAAACCAGCCAATTATTCGTGCTTTAAACGACAAGGATGAAGACAATAATAAATTTGTTGATAACCTGGCTGAAGCGCATGCACCCATGGCGTTAGCACTGACATTAGCAAAAGAGACTGTTGACCCGAGCACATTAAGAGTCATTGATACCTTAGATATTGCTGAAAAATTAGAGTACGAACTCAAAAATACTGAAGACATCGGTGCCTCCACTATTACTAACATTGATATGGTACGACCTGATTTGTCGCATGATCTGCTGCATCGATTACTTATTGCCTGGGCCATGGCCAGTAAACGACACTTTCCAAGAACCAATAAAAATGAGCAGGTTAAAATTACTATTGGTTTAAGTGCCGCTCACCAATTTATCACTCAAAAAGCGCAGGCCATGGATAATGGTCAATACACCAATAAATACAACCATCGAGCTCATTTTGAAAGCACCGAGATAAAACTTGATCTTAAAGATCCGGCATCGTCCTCTGATGATGTCTGGGGGCTGATCTACCCATCCGAGTCAAAAATGGGTATCGAGCCACTGGTTGAACAGGAACTCAGCCTGCAAGATCCTAATGCCATTGAGATAACCCCCTTACAAACTGAAGCGAAAGAATATCGCGCTGATAACTGGTTAATCGTCAATGAAAGCGCCAAAGGCCTGATGATTAACAACCAGGAAGAATTAAGTAACAAGGCCCAGGTTGGTGAGTTGGTGAGTGTACGCCGCCAGCAAGCAAATAAGCCTGAAAGATGGAGTATTGGCGTCATTCGCTGGATCAGGTTCAATAAGGATAAAACCTTACAAATGGGGATAGAAACGCTTAACCCAAATGGAGCAGCCGTTGGTATTCGTCCTGCCGCTACACCAAATGCCCCGTTGCAACGTACATTAATGCTACCAGAATTAAAAAACCTGAAACAGCCAGCCTGTTTAATTACCAGCCCCGTTCCATGGCGTGAGGGCAATAAAATCGTTATAAATATGCTGGGTAAAGAAGTACCGGCGACACTCACCAAATCGGTACAAAGTACAGGTTTATTTTCTCAGTTCCAGTTTATTATTGAATCGCATAATAAATCTGAAGCAAAGGTCGAAATAAGTGAAAAAGAACAAGATTTCAACCAGATTTGGTCTTCAATTTAGACCTTAATCTAAGAAAAAATCATTTAAGTCAAGGATTTGCATGCCGATATGTTTTATAAGCATAATAGCGGCTTAAATACCCGCAAAAATAAAAATAAGGAAAGCGAGTGAGTAACGAAAAACTGTTACGTGTTTTAACTATATTTGATTCTTCTGAAGAAGCAGAGGTCCTGATAAATGTACTGCGTAAAGCCGGTTACATTGTGCGGGATATTCGCGTCGAGGATGATGAGGATATGGAAACAGCTATCGAAGACAACCCTCTCGATATTATCCTCGCAAAACAAACCTTACCCATTTTTAGTGCAAAGCAGGCGGTTAAACTGTTACTTGCATCCGGGCGGGATATTCCTCTTGTTGTGATTACACCCAAAAGCCAGGAAGCGAGTGCACTCGACGTGTTAAATATGGGTGCACGTGATGCCGTGGCCAGCGATCAGGGTGATCGCCTTAAATTCGTGGTGCAACGTGAACTGGCGGACATACAAAACCGCCGCGCTCTAAGACGCAATGAAAAACTATTGCATGAAACTGAAAAGCGAACCCGTAGCTTAATTGATAGTTCACGTGATGCTATCGCCTATGTTCATGATGGTGCACATATTTATGCCAACAGCGCTTATTTAAAAATGTTTGGCTATGCCGATCTTGAAGACATAGAAGGTATGCCAATACTTGATATGGTCAGTAGTGATGAACATGCAAAATTAAAAGAATTTTTACGTGGTTACGCAAAAGGACAAATCACGGATGACACGCTCGATGTTGTTGGCCAACACACCGAAGGTAAAACGTTTAATATCACCATGGAATTTTCGAATGCCAGTATGGAAGGTGAGTCCTGTAGCCAGATTATCATAAGAGATAAAGCACAAAGTAAAGAGCTGGAAAAACAACTCAATGTGCTTAGTAAACAGGACCTGTTAACCGGTTTATATAACCATACCTATTTCATTGAGCAAGCAGACAAAATGATTTCGCGTGCAGTTGAAGGTCAGGCTAAAGGCGCTTTGCTTTATATCATGCTCGATAAATATGATGAGATTAAAAACAATGTCGGTATATCTGGTCGGGATCATGTGTTGACTGATATCGCCACCTTACTTAAAGAAAAAATTTCTAACTTAGGCTTACTGGCTCGTTTTGAAGGTTCTGCATTTACCTTGTTATTAAATAATGCCGATCAAACCCAGGCAGAAAAAATTGCTGGTGGTATATGTAAATTAGTCCATGACCACATTTCTGAAGTTAACGAAAAATCAATTACCACGACCAGTAGTATTGGTATCACCAGTATTAATGAAACAACCAGCAACCTGCAAGATTGCCTGGAAAGAGCCGAAAAAGGTGCATTAGCCGCTGAAAAAGCGGGCGGTGATCAATTCAGTATATTTAACCCGGCTATTGAAGAACTGGCAGAGAAAGAACAGTACACCGTTTGGGCAAATAAAATTAAGGTCGCGCTTAAAGAAAATAAATTCCACTTACTCTATCAACCTGTTGTCAGTTTACGAGGTGAGCCCGGCGCTCATTATGAAGTTCTGGTCAGAATGACTGATGATGATGGTAATGAAGTGTTACCTACTGAATTTTTACCTGCCGCAGAAGCAATGGGACTGATTAACTATGTCGATCGTTGGATCATTGCCCATGTCTTTATGTTGCTGGCAGAACGAATGAAAGCCGGAATAAGTACGCGTTTCTTCATTAAACTTTCTTCAGGTTCACTCACCGACCTTGAGTTTCTGCCCTGGATTACAGAGCGAATTAAATCACTGCGGCTGGATGCGGATAGCCTGGTCTTTACTCTTAATGAAACAACTGCACTTAATTACCTGAAACAAGCAAAAGCCACATTACAAGGTTTACGTTCAATTAATTGCCGGGTTGGTTTAGAAAACTTTGGTACCGAACAAAATGTATTCCAGTCATTGAAACACCTTGATGTTAATTATCTGAAAATTGATTCATCCTTAGCACTGAACCTAAAAGACAGTATAGAAAACCAGGAAAAACTAAAAGAAATTGCAGAAGAAGCTAATGATAAAGGCATTATGGCAATTGCCGCCTTTGTTGAAGATGCCAATAGTATGGCGTTGTTATGGCAAAGTAGCGTTGCCTTTATCCAGGGTCACTTCCTGCAGCAACCTGATGCTGAGCTCAAATACGATTTTGAGCAATAGCTCGCACTGATTTATTTAAGAATTAGTCAATGACATTTTCACGAATGAAATGAATTCTTTTATTTAAAGGTGGATGACTACTGAAAATAGTTTTTATACTGCCCATATTGCCTACCAGGCCTTCCAATACTACCGTTGTTAATCCAAAAGCTGTGATCTGTTTTAAAAATAATGGGTGTTGTTTTGTATCAGATAAACGTTGTAAAGCGGAAATCATTTTTTCTCCGCCATTAATTAATGCACTGGTTTTATCAGCAGAGTACTCTCGCTGTCGACTAAACCACATCACGATAAAATGAGGAAACAAGCCCATTAGCAACATACAAAACCAATAAACACTTAAATAGGCAATACCACCCTGGCTACGCTGACGAAAAATCAAACCATCAATCAACCAGCCAAAAAACCGGGCTGGTAATTCAGTTAAACAAACCACGATACCCTGGGCAATGGATAGTGAAACCATATCACCATTCTCGATATGTGCCAGTTCATGTCCAATGACCGCCTCAAGCTCATCCTGATCGAGACTTTCAAGTAGACCGCTGCTAACAGCAAACATGGCATGTCGCTCTCCCCAACCCGTGGTGAATGCGTTCAAATCAGAAGCATAAAAAACGCCTATTTTCGGCATCATTATACCCAGCTGACGCGATTGCCTTTGCACCGAGGTAAAGAGCCACTTTTCCAGGTAAGTCGACGGTTGCTTAATCAGGGTAACACCCAGCATAAAGCGAGCAATCATCTCAGAGAAAATAAACGAGATGGACGCCCCTACAATGGCAAGAAAGATGACCAGGCTGATAAACCAGCCTGTATCAAGGCTAAATAGCTTTAAAAAGTAATCAAAATCGAGGAAATACAGGGCTAATCCCAGGTTCAGCAACAATGCCAACAGGGTCACGAAAACAAGATAAAATGTTGTCTTTTTATTCATCATTTTGCCGTATGTAAATAAAATGTATTACAAATCCCTTATAATAAAGACAATTCACATAGAGAAAGAATACCCTGTTTTTCTTTAAATTCATAACGCTATAATCACTATATGTTTGAATAATTTCTAGGGGTATAAAAAATTTCTGCTACTTATCGAGCATGCGTGATATATTGGCCGCATACAAAAATAATAATTAAGTATTTCTGACTAAATTATTAATTGGAAAACCTTAAATGGTTAACTTACGAAGAATATTAACATTTTGCTTATCCCCCAAAGCAAGGTTAAAAACCTTTCTTCATGGCCGCTTAGTACCCAAGCATTTCCCTATCGCTTATAAGCTTGCAGCAATCTTGACCCTACTGATTAGCAGTGGAATGATTCTTCTTGGTCTGGTTATAGTGAATAATCAAACCCATTTACTGCAAAAACAAATGAATCATTTTGCAGATACGGTTGTTGAACAATTGGCCGATAACTCGAAAGAACTGGTTATGTCTGATGATATTCTCAGTTTAATGGTTGTTATTAGCAATTTAGGTACACAAAGTAATATTTTAGGCGCCGTCATATATTCCGATGATGGACAAATACTTGCATCAACCGGCGTTATTCCGAGTGATGAAATTTATCGTCTATATAATCGCTCAGAAGAAAGTAAGAATGATCACTTCCAGTTACAGTGGCGCACGAATGCTGCTGGCGGCCAAGCTGTCGGTGCCACTTCTTATATCTCTCCCATTAAGTTTCAAAATATCGTGGCGGGTCATGCCTTAGTGACATTTAGTACCGCTGAAATCGATCAAACTATTGCCGACATGATTAATGCCATTATAGCGGCAACAATTATTATGATCTTACTCGGTGTGTTTGTCTCTCTGCACATGGGTCGACGTATCTCAAAACCATTGCACTCATTAATGGATGCCAGCCGTGAAATATCGAATGGTAACTATGAATATCAAATTAAAGAGCGTCGTAACGATGAGCTCGGAAATTTAACTACCGCACTCAACCGCATGGCAGATGGCCTGCTGGAAAAAACACAAGTTGAAAATGCTTTCTCGCGCTATGTTTCAAAAAACATTGCAAAAGAAATTATGGGTAACCTCGAACATATTCAACTTGGCGGCCATCATGTTGACGGCAGTGTTATTTTTGCAGACATCGTCGGTTTCACACAACTATCAGAAACTTATTCAGCCGACGAGATTGCCGGTGTATTAAACGATTATTTCTCTTACATCACCCTCGCTAGTAAAATGCACCAGGGTACCATTGATAAATACATGGGTGACTGTGCCATGATTGTATTCGGTGTGCCTGAAGAAGATAAGTTACATAAATTACATGCCGTTTATTGCGCCGTTATGATTCAAAAACTGGTTGAGCGCATCAATGCCATTCGTAGAAGCAATAACAAGTTAGCAGTATCTTTCCGTATTGGTATTAACAGCGGTTCTATGCTCGCAGGCAACCTGGGTTCAACGGAGAGAATGCAATACACGGTTGTAGGTGAATCGGTAAACCTGGCATCACGCTTACAACACATCGCAGAGAAAGACCAAATCATTATCAGCAGCGAGTTTTATAATGATCCGGATATAAAATGGCGATTAACTGCAGAAAAATATAAATCTATTTATCTGAGGGGTATTACGGAAGAAGTATCGACCTATATTGTGAAAGATGTAATTGCCCTATACCAGGACAAGATAGATGAACAGATTGATGAGATTTTACGGATAAAACCTGCCGCATAATGAGACAAATACTTTTATTGCTCTTTATAGCCATCAGCATAAATGGCTGCTCACTTCTCTACTCCTACAGTGATAATTTACCACAACGCCTTGATCAGTTAACTGCTGAAAAAAAATTCAACACCGCTTTAAATACCATTGAACACATCAAACCAAGTCATAAAGATTACCGCTTAATCCAGAAGAAAAAAATTGTTATTCGTAACAAAATGAATGTCTATGAAAAAAATGCAATAGACAAATCAAGCCAACTTGCCCGTCAAGGTTACTGGTTAAAAGCCTTGGAGACTCTTGATAACGTAGCCGAAAATATTCTCGAAACACAAAAAATAGATGCTCAGCGTAAAAAACTACTGGCAGAACGTAAAAAAGTCATTTCAGGTTATGAGAATGATATTTTATACAGCCAGGCTAAAAGCCTGGCCGATAAAATGGGTTTATATAAAAAGATAAAAAGAACCGTTAGCATGTCTGAGGATAATCAACTGGATATCGATGAGTTTGATGAACTAAGACAAGAAACCAGCATGAGATTAGTACAACGCAGCGAACAACAGTTTAAAGCCGGTCGTTATGATAATGCTCTCACTACCGTTAACCTTGCCCTAAAGCTCAAACCAGATGAAGACATCACGGAAGAACTGAATAATATAAAAGAGCGTGTTACCAAGGCAACCAAACTAAAAAAATTATCTTACATAAAAAAAGTTAAAACCTTGCTCAGTAAATTATCACAAGGATACAGCCACGCAATTTTAAAAGAAACAAAAGAAACGATTACCTGGTTGAATACCATAAAAGGTAATGAAAAAGAATATGTAAAACTGATTGCTAAACTCAAAAAGCATCTTGCTAATGGCGTAAAAGAAAATTTTCAGGCTGCAAGAAAATTATATAGCGAGGGAAAAACTCAGGAAGCATTAAGTATCTGGCTGGATCTTAAAGAATTAGATCCCAACCATCCTAAGCTTGACTCCCATATTGAACGAGCTCAAAAAGTATTAATTAAGCTTAAAGAGTTGAGTAATAAACCAAAGAAATAATATGTCCGTTTTCGGACGGACAGCCGAGTTACTTTTTCTTGCTTGTCCAAGCAAAAGTAACCAAAAAGAAAGACACCCGAAGACTTGTTGGGATTTCCAATCCCAATACCCTCACATCAAAACAAAAACAGGCACTCGCCAACTCGGTCGTAGAACCACTACGTGTTTCATTCGACATGTCCTACACGCTCTGCGTTCTGGCCACGCCAAGTAAAGCTTCTGATCCGCTCAAACAAAGGCTCGCTATAATCCTGTTTTTATTTAGATGCTCGGCTGCGTCTAACGGGCATGGCCCAGCAGCAGATATTAGTGCGATGATGACTGCTAACGACCCATAGCTGCCAGTTAAATTTTACCCTTCCAAACACAACACACCTCTAAAGCAGACATTCATAACTTCTAAACTCTCTATATATCCTTGCACTTTGCAATCAGAGGTCCCGATTTGCTCTTTATGAATTTCAGACATAAACTATTGATAAATAAAAAATAAAGGGGCTATATAAGTGAATACTGTTAATGTTATACGGACCCCGTTAATCATCTGTTAGGTTTAAAAAAAAATGAATGCGTTATCTATAGGGTTAGGAGCTTTAATATTACTTGGTTTACTTTTCAATCCTGCAGGAACACTTTTTACTTATGATGCAGTGGCTTTTTTTATTTCAGGTGTAGCCTTAATTTCTGTTGGTGTTACATCAATAAAAAAGAAAAAACCGCAAATAATATATTACCTTGCATTAATTGCTTTATTTAGTTATTTCGTAGTTATATATAGCCGCTTTACTTACACATCACAAGAAGCATGGTGGCTGCCTTTAATTTTTGATGCTTGGTTTATCTTTCACATAGTTTTTATAATAGTGAAGAAAAAACCTAACAAGGCAATCAAAATGGACGTTTAAAAGC
The DNA here is from genome assembly GCA_947258695.1 of uncultured Ectothiorhodospiraceae bacterium. Lineage (GTDB taxonomy): Bacteria > Pseudomonadota > Gammaproteobacteria > UBA6429 > Thiohalophilaceae > JAGLTQ01. The sequence goes on from CAMYJG010000015.1 coordinate 73,627, forward strand.
GGTGCTCCGCACCACTTTAAATCGCCACTTATTTTAATCGTTAGCCGCTAAAAAAGGAGTCATACTGTGATTGAACCAAAAAGCTCTTTTCCTGTGTTTACCGTTAAAGACCTCGATGAAGCGAAATCCTTCGTTGTCTTTTCGGGTGATTGGTACATTCACTTGGTTTCGAAGTCAGGCATTCAGGTAGGATTTCTGTTGCCAGATCAACCCACCCAACCACCAATATTTCAAAAACCATACCTTGGTGATGGCGTTATTTTCAGCTTGGAAGTGGAAGACGCAGATACCGCTTACGCAGCAGCACAATTGAAATCGCTCAACATCGTGCTTGAGTTACGGTCCGAGGACTGGGGGCAGCGGCACTTCTGTATCCAAGATCCGAATGGGATTTATTTGGATATTGTTCAGTCTTTTGAGCCAACTGAAGAATATCAGAGTGATTATGTCTCAGAATAAAAACCTCACAGATCTTAGAAATATCGGCAAGAAGATTTCCGGCCGACTCAATGAAGTTGGGATCTTTTCCGAAGATGACTTAAGACGAGTTGGTGCTGTTGGCGCACATCGCATGATCAAGGAGAGACATCCGGATGAAACATTGCCGGTCTGTTTTTACCTGTATTCATTTGAAGGAGCTTTGACTGACAAACATTGGGATGAAATCGGTGAGCGTAGAAAACAGCAGCTTATGGCACAAATCGGCTAACAAGGCGCTTGCTCGGACGCAAACTACGCGGCGCTTCGTTTGCGCCCCACAACTATAACGTTATGTTTGTAAAACCAAACCCGTTAAGTATTAATTAGGAGAGCAATAATGGAAACTAATGCTTTACCAAAATACGATATGAGTGACAACCCGACAAACTGTTGTCCAAGATTTAATCCGGAAGGATGGGATGAACAGGAACTTCATTTTAAGGACAAGCTGTTCGTCAAAGCTAAAACTAGAAGTATTTTCCATATTCCTATCAATATGGGCTCTGTTTTTCCAAAGACATTTGCTGCTATTGAAAAGGTAAATGCAAGAGATGATAACGATTTTATTGTCTTGTCTTATGAGCCGTCATCATGGACTGGAGAACATTATTTTTCAGTAAATAAAGATGTTCCTGATGAGGAAATGGTTCATATGACGGGAAATTATTTGACAAAGGTGTTTGAAGGGCCATATAAAAATGCACCTAAATGGGAAAAAGAAATGAAGGAGTTTGTAAAAAATAAAGGAAAACATGTAAAGAAAACATATTTTTTCTACACAACGTGTCCGAAGTGCGCCAAGTTTTATGGTAAAAATTATATGGTAACGGTGTCTGAGATTGAATAAAATTAAGCATAACAAATCGTTCAAAAATGACCGCCAAAAAGCGGCGGCCTTTTAACTCAGCGATATGTATCATATAAATAATCCATTCATTATTGATGTTGAGGCTTCTGGATTTGGAAGTAAGAGTTACCCTATTGAAATTGGTGTTGCATTGAATGATGGGCAGAAGTTCTGTAGTTTAATCTCGCCAGAACCAGATTGGACTTATTGGGATAATAAAGCAGAGAAGATACATAATTTGTCTCGTGACATACTAAACGTTTATGGCAAACCAGTACATGAAGTAGTTGATCAACTAAACGCAACATTGGCTGGGATGACACTTTTTTCAGATGGTTGGGTAGTAGACAAACCATGGCTTACAACTTTGTTTCATGCTGCAGGGAGGCCGATGAAATTTAGTGTCAGTCCACTGGAAATGATACTTACAGAAAAGCAAATGTCGATATGGCATGAAACAAAAGACCAGATAACCAAGCAAGTCAATCTAACGCGACACCGAGCAAGTAATGATGCCTTGATTATACAAATGACGTACAACCAAACATTAAAAGCAACTAATGATTAATTGAGAAATAAAGAATCACTCTTCTTTTCTTAAAACCTCAACCGCTCGAAGCGAAGGTGGTAACTTCTTACCACGTTGGCCACGTTCACCTTCATACGGTTCCATGTCATCTGAGTTTAATACTTTAGTTGTCTTAACAGAACGTATAAACAAATTATCATCTTCACTAATAACCGTCACTGCAGAAGCAAATTCTTCACCGGTTTTCAGCTTGGCTGAAGGTATATTCATAATCTTAATGCCTTTGCCTTTTGGCATTTGTGGCAATTCAGATATGTGATGGAACAGTAGATGACCATCGTTTGATGTCATGGCAACCCAATCGGTTTCCATATCACTCACCGGTACCGGTGGTAACATTTTTCCACCGATTGGCACTTTAACAATGCCTTTACCTTTTTTGTTCTTGGTAATGAAATCTTCCATTTTTCCGATAAAGCCATAACCATGGCTTGTTGCTAATAAGAACAACTGCTCATTAGAACCTGTCATCACACCACAGAAGGTAGCACCAGGTGGTGCATTTAAACGGCCTGTTAACGGCTCACCCAGTCCACGTGCCGAGGGTAAGGTATGAATCGGTAGCGCATAAGTCCGACCGGTAGAGTCGATTGCAATGACTTGCTCATTTGTTTTACTTCTTGTGTAAGACAGTAGCCTATCACCCGCCTTAAATGGCATGGTCTCAGGATCTATCTCATGACCTTTAGCTGCACGGATAAAGCCATTTTCAGACAACACAACCGTGACAGGATCAGAAGCAATCAAATCTGTTTCGGCCATTGCTTGTGCAACTTCACGTTCTTTAATTGGAGAACGACGTACATCACCATGTTCAACTGCAATTTCTTCTAATTCTTTACGAATCAATGTTTTCATTCGAGTTTTAGAACCAAGAATCGCTTCAATTTCATCTCGCTCTTTGGCCAGTTCTTTTTTCTCTTTTTTCATCGTCATTTCTTCTAACTTAGCTAAATGACGCAGCTTTAATTCAAGAATCGCTTCTGCCTGGATTTCTGAAAGCTTAAAGCGCCTCATTAATACCGGCTTAGGTTTATCATTCTCACGAATAATTTTTATCACTTCATCGATATTTAAATACGCTTTAATTAAACCATCAAGAATATGTAAACGGCTTAATATTTTCTCTAAACGGAAGTTTAAACGTTTGGTAACGATGTCAGTTCTAAACTGTAACCACTCAGTTAATATTGTATTTAAATCTTTTACACCCGGGCGATCATTTAAACCAATCATGTTCATATTAACGCGATAGGTTTTTTCAAGATCAGTGGTTGCAAATAGATGTGTCATCAATTCATCAACATTAGTATCTTTTGATTTAGGCACAATCACTAAACGTGTTGGATTTTCATGATCGGATTCATCACGTAAATCAACCACTAACGGTAATTTCTTGGCATTCATTTGCGCAGCAATTTGTTCAAGAATTTTTGCTGGTGAAGTTTGGTGCGGTAACGCTGTAACAATAATATCGCTACCTTCTTTCTCATACTTCGCACGCATTCGGATAGTACCCTTACCCGTTTTGTAAATCGCTTTGATATCTGCGCGTGGTGAAATTATTTCAGCATCAGTTGGATAATCCGGCCCTTTAACAAACTTCATTAACTCGGCAAGTGATGCTTTAGGACTTTTTAATAAATGAATACAAGCGTGTAACACTTCGCGCATGTTATGCGGAGGAATATCGGTGGTCATACCCACCGCGATCCCCATGGTACCGTTCAATAAAATATGCGGAACCCGTGCTGGTAAAATTTCAGGCTCTTTTAGTGAACCATCAAAATTCGGCAACCAGTTAACCGTACCAGAGCCTATTTCAGAGAGAAGTAAATCTGCATTCGTTGATAAGCGTGATTCTGTATACCGCATCGCGGCGAATGACTTTGGATCATCCGGTGAACCCCAGTTACCCTGACCTTGCAATAATGGATAACGGTAAGAAAAAGGCTGTGCCATTAACACCATGGCTTCATAACAGGCAGAATCACCATGAGGGTGATATTTACCTAATACATCACCAACAGTACGTGCTGATTTTTTGAATTTTGTTCCGGCTTTAAGTCCCAGCTCAGACATTGCATAAATAATGCGTCGTTGTACCGGCTTAAGACCATCACCGATATGCGGCAAGGCACGATCTAAAATAACGTACATCGAATAATCGAGGTAAGCTTTTTCAGTGAACTCTTTTAATTCAATATTCTCTATGCCATCAAAGCTTGCAGAGGTATTGTCAGACATGATGTATTTCCAAATGTAGTATTAAAGTTGGCCACCAAGGGCACGAAGAACACCAAGAAAAAAATTTTATTAACTTCACCATCATGGTGCTATCAATAATTACTCTTGGTTTTTACTTTATTTTCTTCGTGTCCTTTGTGTTCTTAGTGGCAAAATAAAGTTTTTGACTTAGATATCTGCCAAGTCGCCTTTTGTTTCTAACCATTTACGTCGATCGGCTGCACGTTTTTTCGACAGCAACATATCAACCATTTCTTGCGACTGTTTTTCATTACCCAGGGTTAAACGAGCTAAGCGACGCGTATCCGGATCCATGGTTGATTCACGTAACTGCATCGGATTCATTTCACCCAGGCCTTTAAAACGCATGACATTGATCTTGCCTTTAATTTTTTCGGCCGCAATACGATCTAAAATGCCTTTTTGTTCCGCTTCATCAGTTGCATAAAAGACCTGTTTACCGACATCAATACGGAATAATGGTGGTAAAGCCGCGTAAACATAACCGGCTTCTACCAAAGGTTTATAATGCTTTAGGAACATAGCGATTAACAATGTGGCGATATGCAAACCATCAGAGTCAGCATCGGCAAGAATAATGATTTTGTTATAACGTAATTTTTTTAAATTATCTGAACCCGGATCTACACCGATTGCAATTGAGATGTTATGGACTTCTTGCGAGCTTAATACTTCGGCTGATTCAACTTCCCAGGTATTTAAGATTTTACCACGTAACGGCATAATGGCCTGGAAGACACGATCACGTGCTTGCTTGGCAGAACCACCGGCCGAGTCGCCTTCCACTAAAAACAATTCACCGATTTCAGGATCTTGTGAAGAACAATCCGATAACTTACCGGGTAAAGCCGGACCGGAAGTGACTTTTTTGCGCACCACTTTACGCCCGGCACGCATCCGGTTTTGTGCATTGTTTATTGCAAGTTCCGCTATTTGTTCTGCTTCTTCAACATTTTGGCTTAACCAAAGTGTAAAAGCATCTTTAACGACACCAGTAACAAACATACTGCATTCCCTGGAAGACAAACGTTCTTTTGTTTGTCCGGAGAATTGTGGATCAAGCAATTTAACAGAAAGGATATAGCTGACTTTATCCCAAACATCTTCTGGTGATAACTTCACACCACGTGGAATTAAGTTGCGGAATTCACAAAATTCTCGCATGGCTTCGGTTAAACCAGTACGTAGCCCATTAACATGGGTACCACCTTGCGAGGTAGGAATTAAATTCACATAACTTTCGGAAACCGATTTAGGATCTTCAGGTACCCACACCAGAGCCCAGTTAACCGACTCTTCATTCCCTGCCATTTCGCCGATAAAAGGGGTTTCCGGCAAACACGTGGTTTTTTTACCTAACTCATCCATCAGGTAAGCTTGCAGGCCTTCTTCAAAATACCATTCTTCAGAGTTCTTTTTTGTTTTCTCATCGGTAAAGCTGACGTGTAAGCCTGTACATAAAACGGCTTTTGCGCGCAGAACATGTTTTAAATCATGAACCGAGAACTTTTCAGAATCAAAAAATTTCTTATCCGGCCAAAAGCGAATGCGTGTGCCCACTTCACCTTTTTTAACATTACCTAAAACTTTCAATTTTGTTTTACGTTTACCGCTGGCAAATGACATGTAATATTCTTTGCCATCACGTTTAATCCACACGTCTACTTTGGTCGATAATGCATTTACAACCGAAATACCCACGCCATGTAAGCCACCTGAGAACTGGTAATTTTTATTAGAAAACTTACCACCTGCATGCAGCTTGGTCATAATGACTTCTACGCCAGGGAGTTTTTGTTGTGGATGAATATCAACGGGCATACCACGGCCATCATCTGTCACTTCGATAGAACCATCTTTATACAGCGTCACATCCAGTTTAGTGGCATGACCCGCTATGGCTTCGTCTACACTATTATCAATGACTTCCTGGGCAAGGTGGTTAGGACGTTCTGTCTCTGTGTACATGCCCGGACGTTTACGGACAGGTTCCAGACCGGTTAATACTTCAATAGCATCGGAATTATAAGCACTGGACATATTTTAATCAGTTATTCTTTATTTGAGGTGATAGATTTTAAAATTATGGCTGATTGTACCCGAAGGCTATCGGGCGGCGTCAAGTGCTAAATAAGAGCGGAATAAGGCAAAACAGCTTATTGTTGGCATTTTACCAACAATAAGCTGTTAAAAATGGAAGATTAAATTTTGAAATGTGATACCTGGTTTTCCAGGTTAACCGCCAAATTGGCCAATTCCTGGCTTGCGGTTGATAATTGATCAGCCCCATTTGCCGAATCATCCGCCACCTGGGTAATGTTCACAATATTTTTATTAATCTCTTCGACCACTTCACCTTGCTGGCGTGAAGCCTCAGCAATGTGTGCATTCATTTCATTAATTTGCGCTACTGCTGCGGATATCTCGTTCAGTGATGTCTCGGCTTGTGATGCCTGTTCAACGGTTTGGTGAGCCTGTTCCTGGCCGGATTCCATAGCGGTTACCGCATCACGAGAACCTCTTTGTAAACGCTCAATCATCTCCTGAATTTCCTGGGTCGATTCCTGGGTACGACTTGCCAGGCTGCGCACTTCATCAGCAACCACCGCAAAGCCTCGTCCCTGCTCACCGGCACGAGCAGCTTCAATGGCTGCATTTAATGCCAATAAATTGGTTTGCTCAGCGATGCCGCGAATGACTTCCAAAACTGAACCAATGCTTTCACTGTCTTTTTCTAACTGGCTGATAACACCTGCCGCCGTTTCCACCTCAGAAGCAAGAGTGCGAATTGATGATACGGTGGAAGTAACTACTTGTTTTCCTTGTTCTGCCTGGCTATCAGCCTGGCTGGCGCCAGACGCCGCTGTCTCAGCATTACCTGCTACTTCATGGACCGTACTACTCATTTCATTAATTGCCGTAGCGACTAACGTGGTCTCACTTTGCTGACGTTGCACACCGGTTCGTGTTTCACCTGTAATCATCGACATTTCTTCAGCTGCCGCTGAAAGTTGTGAGGTTGAGGCCGTTACTTCACGAATAACACCCTGTATTTTTGTTATGAAAGCATTAAAGGATTCCGCAAGTTGTCCAATTTCATCTTTGCCACTGGCATTTAAGCGACGTGTCAGGTCACCTTCACCTTCAGCGATGTCTTTCATCGCCTCTGCGGCGGCACATAATGGACTGGTAATCATTAAGCTTACCGCCCAGGCTAAACCTAGGCCCAGCACCAATCCAACACCTAACATGACAAAAACAAACACTTTTGTACCGCTAACAAAACCAAGTAAACTCTGGCTTTCTGATTCAATGATGTTTCGTTGCTTATCCACTAACAATGATAAGTTTCGTTTAATTTTAGCTAAAACTAACCCGACTTCGGTACGCACCAGGTAAATATCCGTTCGCCATTTATCGCCACCATGAATTTCTTTGGTTGTCTCAAAATTCTTTATAAACTGACTTCTAACAGTGGTTATTTGATCGATGGCATCGGTTTGCTCAAAGGTGAGTATATCGCCATGATCATTTTTTATTTTGTCTAACTTCTTACCACTTTGTTCTATGTATAAGTTAAATTCATCAATAGATGACTTATTACGAAAAGCCATAAAGGCACGGGCACCATTCATCACGTTAGCCCATGCATAACGTAAATCCTGGAGATCCGTTAAAAGTTCTCTTCGCTCCGGTGAAACATCCTCTTCCATTTCTGAAAGTATGCCCTGTGACATTAATTGCAGGATTTGTTGTGATAACGGGTTAATCTCTCTACCTGAGTAGGCCATACCAGGTTTGTTGAGCATTTCATTTCCAGCTAACTCAATCATTTTATCTTTATATGATGCGAAACGTTTCACGTCAGCCTGAATCAATTGCAGTAATTCTTTTATTTCAGGATCAACACTGTCGTTTTGAGTGAAAGCCGACAACTGTTTGAGAATCTTATTAATATTCGCAAAGCCATTTATATAATCTCGTTTAAAAGATTTGTCCTGGCTAAGCAAGTAATAGCCTAATGCACCGGATGTTTCGTTTAATGTACTCGTTAGCTCATTCGAAGCCAGTACCATTGGCTGAACGGTGTTAACAACATTATCAACACTGCTTTCGGTTTTGGTAAGGCTAATCCCGGCCGTCATCGCCACCACAGCTAATATCAGCAAAATAATCCCGAACCCGGCCCAGATTTTATTGCGAATAGAAATATTGTTAAGTTTAAGACTACTTAGAATAGTTGTTATTGAAGACATACTTTTAAATCCTGAAAATTTCAATATTTACAGTATTAGCGGTATGTTTATGAAAAACTTTAGTGTTGAAGTACCAGGTTGAGAGGCTGGTACGCTTTTATGGAAAAGCCAATACAAACCTTGTAACTATTTGATTTTAAATATAAAAAAAGCCTTACATGCTTTTTATGTAAGGCTTTAAATTCTAAGTTAGGTAAAATTAATTGATAAACCCTAGTCAAATACAATCCCAAGGCGCTGACCGACTTCTTCATAGGCCTCTATCACGCCACCCAAACCTTGTCTGAAACGATCTTTATCCAGTTTTTTGCGGGTTTCACTGTCCCACAAGCGGCAACCATCCGGACTAAACTCATCCCCCAGCAGTAATTCACCTTTAAATCGACCAAATTCCAGCTTGTAATCAACCAGCAACATGCCAGCATCGGCAAACATTTTCTTAAGTACATCATTAACCTGGAAAGTGAGTTTTTTCATTTGCTCAATTTCTTCATCGCTTGCCCAGCCAAATGAGCGAATATGATAATCATTCAGCATTGGATCATGTAGCGCATCATTTTTCAGGAAAAACTCAAAGGTCGGAGGATTCAAATCTAAACCTTCTTCAACACCCAGGCGTTTACAGATACTGCCCGCACTGATATTGCGAACCACGCATTCAATCGGCAACATATCCAGATTTCTAACCAGGGCTTCATCGTCAGATAGCAGTTTGACATGATGCGTTTTAACACCAGCTTGCTCCAGTTGCTCCATGATAAAGGCGGTAAATTTATTGTTCACCATGCCTTTGCGATCAAGTTGCTCAACTTTTTCGCCATCAAAAGCAGACGTATCATTTCTGAAATGAATGATCAGGTAGTCATCATCATCAGTGGTGAATACGGACTTTGCTTTACCAGCGTAGAGTTCTGCTTTTTTTTCCATAATAAATAGAAACCTTATAAATAATTTACGTAATCCTAAACAGCTTGTGAGAAGCCTGAGAACAAGGCATAGTTTATCGAAAAAGCGGAATGTACAATTAGTACATGAGCATTTTGAGCTAAACTATAACGCCGTTATCAGGTTTCTCACAAGCTGTGCCTCAAAACGCGCCAGTCCAAGCCTTCATCTTGTGATGCTACGTCTATCCACGAAGCCTCTGCATCCAGTGCTTCACTCATTTTATCTCTAGCCAATGCAACAGTATTATTTTTATCACTAATATGCGATGCAACCAGGTACTGTAATCTCGATATATCTATCGCATTCAACAAATCTTTGGCCTGGCTGTTATTTAAATGACCAAAGTTTCCACCCACACGCTGCTTCAAGGAGGGTGGATAAGCACCGTTCGCTAACATCTCTTGATCATGATTCGCTTCCAGTATAAAAGCATCACATGCAGAGTATTGTTCTTCAATATACGGAGTAATTGAACCTGTATCGGTTAATACACCGAGCCGCCAATCACCATCACTAAATACAAACTGGCAGGGTTCCCTGGCATCATGTGGTACTGGCACAGGTTGAATGTGAATGGCATTTATCTCAAATTGCTGATGGATATCAATGCAATTCCACAATCCAGATTCTATTAGTGTCTCAAGCTTTGCCGCTTTCGCTGTGCCGCGGCTCGACCAGACCGGGATGTTATATTTTTTTGCTAAACTGGCTACCCCGCGAACATGGTCACCATGTTCATGGGTAACCAAAATTGCACTTACCTGGTTCACTTCGCGGGAAAGTCGTTGCAAGCGGCGTTCTGTTTCTCGCATTGAAAAACCACAATCCACCAAAATTGCGGTGCCATCGACTTCGATTAACGTACAGTTACCACGACTACCACTGCCCAGTGAAGCAAATTGCACGTTAAACTTTCTCCAAGTTTTAAAGCTTTAATCTAGATAGGTTTTTAAGTCACTTAGTAACTGTTCTACAAAGCGAGCGTCAGCTTTCGCTCCTGTAGTTTCAGATATGCTGATAATCATTTTACCATTTTCATTAGCAACACTTAACAGGTAACGTTCTTTTAGTTTCACTGTGCTACCTGAAAATAGACTCGCAAACCAACCTTTATCTTCTTTGATTTTTTCTTTAAATCCTTCAGTGATTTTTAAATAATACACACCATTTGAACGATCACGATCTTCAATAAATAATCCAATTCGATCTAATGCAATTCCTACGCGACGCCAGGTACGAGCAAAGCCTTCAGCCACTTGCAGTACCTTGGTTTCATCTTGTTCGATGATCTTAGTCCGTTCTGTCTCCGCTGATTTGCTAACTAGTTTAATCGCATCTGATTTTCTGATATCTCTGAAAATTAAAAAGCGCTGGTACATTTCTGCTTCTAATTCCGGATCAGAAGGTCTGATCTCCCACCAGGTTGTAATAGCTGATATTTCTTCAGCCGCACGCTCTTTTAAGCCATGGTGAGTAATAAATACTCGGGTAACACCAGGCTTGTCGGTTTTTTCTAAACGCGCACGATATTTATCTCTGATTCCAGTAGATGTAATTTTACTAAGCAGTTTTGAAAACCAATTTGTTGGCAATGAAAATCTATTTTCCAACCAGTTAGTTTCCATCACACCGAGTTGTTTATCTTCCCTTTTAACCTCAAACCCTACCTTGGTAAAAAATGCTTTGAGTTGTGGCCAGACTTTTTCTGCTGTTGTATTAATTTCTAACCATTGCATTGCGCCATCACGAACAACTTTTACTCCCTCAGGATTAGCCGGTGTGATTTTTTTTCCCTTGTAATCGGTGTTCGCATACGCTGAATAGGTCGAACTGGTCGAGCCTATGTTAGGAATATTAAGACCACTTCCAACATTTGGTTCTGTAAGATCGGGGGGTACTTCCAGTGATGAAGCGCTTAGATCCGCCTTATCAATAGTATAAACACCCTTCCATTCCGGCGTGCTTGAACAAGCTATTAAATTAATTAACAGCGCAACAACTAAAACTACACGTAACATACAATTTCTCACTTCGAATTTAAGACAACACTTTGGCCTGACGCATCGCCTGGCGTAGTGTTTCATGATACTGCTCGGACAAAACCGTTAGCGGTAAACGAATTCCGTTTGGTATTAGCCCCATCTCTGTTAAAGCCCATTTTACAGGTATTGGGTTCGCTTCTAGAAAAAGGTTCTGGTGTAAACCCAATAAATTTTCATTGATTGACGCCGCTTTTTCTTTTTCACCATTTAAGGCTGCTGTGCACATTTCATGCATCGCTGCCGGTGCCAGGTTTGCTGTCACGGAAATATCCCCTTTCGCACCCGATAAAATGGCTTCCATTGCCGTGGCATCATCTCCACTGTATACATCAAAATCATCACCACAACGCGAAACAATATCCGTGATACGAGAAATATCACCGGTCGCTTCTTTAACACCAACAATATTTGATATTTTCGATAAACGTTCAATGGTCTCCGGCAGCATATCGACCGCGGTCCGCCCAGGCACATTATATAAGATCTGTGGAATATCAACGGCTTCAGCGACGGCTTTGTGATGTAAATAAAGCCCTTCCTGAGTCGGTTTGTTGTAATACGGTGTCACCAACAAGCAGGCATCAGCTCCCGCTTCTTTAGCACAGCTAGTGAGTGTGATCGCTTCAGTGGTCGAATTGGCACCGGTACCGGCGATCACTGGCACACGTCCAGACGCCAGTTCAACGATACGTTTCACTAAAGTACAGTGCTCATGCTCATCTAAAGTGGCTGACTCACCAGTAGTACCTACCGCAATGATCGCATCAGTACCATTTTTCACATGAAATTCAATGAGTTGCGCTAAAGCACTATCATCTACACTACCGTCAGATTGCATGGGCGTCACCAAAGCAACCATACTTCCTTGAAACATGTCGATCCCCGTCTATGTCGGAAAAAAAGAAACGCAAATGGTACTTGCCACAAGCAGGGTAGACAAGTTTCCTGACTAAAATAGATGCTTTTCGGTGAATAATTTCACTTAGAAGGGCATAAATATCCCCGTTTCGACAGCTTGCCCTGTTCAGAGTATGTTAGCTATACAAATAACTACAAGATGGAAACTATTATGAGCGAACAAGACACCGGGACACGCGAAATTCGTATTAACCCGATTGTTCCAACTGAATCAGTGCTTATTGCCACAGCACGCTCGATGCGCCCGCAGAAAGCAGAAGAAGCAGCGCCACGTGATACCCGCAAACATGTAGAGCGTTGCCCGTTTTGCCTGGGAAATGAAGACAAAACACCACCAGAGATCACCCGTGCACCGTTAACCGGTGACGACTGGGAGATTCGTATCGTCGAAAACCTCTATCCTGTTTTAGGCGATGACAGGCAGAATCCTGACATGATTTTTGGCTTACAACAGGCAATCAATGGTTATGGCCGGCATGAAGTTATTGTCGATCACTCGCAACACGGTATTGCCATTCATGAAATGAGCTCGGCACATTTGTCATTGTTATTTCAAACCTACCAAAGTCGAATGAAAGAGCTTTATGATGCTGATGAACGCCTGAAATACGTTTTGGTATTTAAAAATTTTGGGCCCGCCGCCGGCGCCAGTATGGCGCATACCCATAGCCAGATTATAGCGACTCCGGTTACGCCACAGAATGTACAGGACGAAGTCGAACATAGTAAAAAATACTACGATAAACACCACCATTGTATTTTCTGTACCCTGGTAGATGAAGCATTAACCTACGAAGCAACTATTTATGATCGTGAATCGGGTAAAGTAGTCAGAAAAATTTATGTTGGGCAATATGTTGTAGAACGCGGGGAACACTTTATTGCAATTAAACCTTTTGCCAGTCGTTATGAATGGGAAGTCCATATTTTACCGCTGGTACACAAAAGTGACTTCATAACGGCAACCCAGGAAGAGCTGGATGATTTTGCCCAGGTTCTAAAACGTACCATGCAACGACTCGATTCCGTGATAGGCGGTGCGCAATATAATTATTTCTTGCATACCATTCCTGTCGACCAACAATATGATGAGTTCCAGGACAGTTATCACTGGCACCTGGAGATTTGTCCACGCACCAGTATTCCCTCAGGATTTGAGCTCGGTTCAGGACTATTCGTCAACACGGTCAGCCCGGAAGATGCGGCGGTTCAATTGAGCAACGTCGCTCTTGATGAAGAGTAATGGTTAAGCATATTTAATACTTGCTCCTTTGAAAAGAACGAGTAGTATTCAAATATTCAAAACTATACTAAGGTAGAAGTATGACTGTTGAAGTTGGTAAAAAAGTTCCTGCATTTAAAATCCCCGCCACTGGCGATCAAACTATCTCTCTCTCAAGCCTGAAAGGGAAAAATATCGTCATTTATTTTTATCCTAAAGATAATACTCCCGGCTGTACGACAGAAGGACAGGATTTCAGGGATAGCATGGCAAAATTTAAACGACAAAACTGTGTTATTTTAGGTGTCTCTCGCGATACCCTACGCACTCATGAAAACTTTAAAGCGAAACATAAATTTCCTTTTGAATTACTTGCCGATACTGAAGAAGAATTATGTAACTTGTTCGACGTTATTAAGCTGAAAAATTTATACGGCAAAAAACATCTCGGTATTGAACGCAGTACTTTTTTACTCAATGACAAGGGTGTTTTAAAACAAGAATGGCGAAAAGTTAAAGTGAAAGAACATGTCGACGAAGTATTAAAAGCAGTAAAAACTCTGAATAAGGAAAGCAAAAAATAATTATGAAATCACGCCTGTTTGTTTTGGATACCAATGTATTAATGCATGATCCAAGTGCATTATTTCGATTTCAGGAACATGATCTTTTTTTACCCATGATGGTATTAGAAGAACTGGATAACAATAAAAAAGGACGTTCAGAAGTTGCCCGCAATGCCAGGCAAGCCAGTCGATTTATTGAAGAGTTAGTTTCAGATAAAACACCTGAAGAGATTCACTCTGGTATTACGCTCAATTCCAGAATCAATAATGAAGAAGAAAATAACACCTCTAGCGGAAAACTTTTCTTCCAAACCCGCTCTTATGATGAGGCTCTGCCTGATTACCTGCCTGGTAGCTTGCCCGATAATAATATTCTTGGCACAACCTTAGCTTTACATGACAAATTTGATGACAAGGATATTACCTTAGTTACAAAAGATATTAACCTGAGGATTAAAGCAACCGCACTGGGCATCAAAGTAGAAGACTATCATAATGACCGGGTTCTCGAGGATGTTGATCTTTTATATACCGGCACCATCAAACTTAAAGATGATTTCTGGGACCAGCATGCCAGGGAGATGGACTCCTGGCTTGAAGAAGGACGCACTTTTTATAAATTGCATGGCCCCGAAGTAAAAAACTGGCACCCCAATGCATTTATTAGTAGTCAGGATGAGGAACAGCCGTTTGATGCACTAGTTAGAAGTGTGGATGAAGATACCGCGGTAATTGAAACCACCAAAGACTTTCAAAGTAGCTCACATTCTGTATGGGGAATTAATGCGCGAAACCAGGAACAAAGTTATGCACTCAACCTACTCATGGATCCAGAGATTGATTTTGTGAGCTTAATTGGTATGGCGGGAACAGGTAAAACATTGTTAACCCTTGCTGCCGGTTTAGAACAAACTCTTGAGCAGCAAATTTATTCAGAAATCATTATGACGCGGGTTACTATACCTGTCGGAGAAGACATAGGTTTTTTACCGGGTACCGAAGAAGAAAAAATGACACCCTGGATGGGTGCACTAATGGATAATCTTGAAGTTTTAAATAAAACAGAAAGTGATCCATCGGACTCCAGTTTTTCCAGTGAATGGGGACAAGCCGTTACCAATGACTTAATTTCAAACAGAATTAAAATTCGTTCTATTAATTTTATGCGCGGCCGTACTTTTTTGAATCGCTATATCATTATTGATGAAGCACAAAACCTGACTTCGCATCAATTGAAAACATTAATCACCCGTAGTGGCCCGGGTACCAAAATTGTTTGCTTAGGCAATATTGCGCAAATTGATACACCTTATTTAACCGAAACAACCTCGGGCTTAACTTACGTCATTGATCGGTTTAAACACTGGGAACACAGTGGCCATATCACGCTTATCCGCGGCGAACGATCGCGCCTGGCGGATTATGCTTCGGAGACATTATAAGTAAAGAAATTATTCTGCTGCGACTTCTGCGGGCTCGTTGCCTGGTTCAATTCTGGGCCAGGCATGTAATACCGCACTCACCAAAGTTGCGAGCGGTATCGCAAAAAAGACTCCCCAGAAACCCCATAAGCCACCAAATACCAGTACGCTGACAATAATGGCGATGGGATGAAGATTGACTAATCCTGAAAATAACCAGGGAACAAGTACTGTTCCATCAAGTGCCTGGCTAACCCCGAAGAAACCGACTAACCAGAAAAACTCATTACTCCAACCCCATTGGAAAAAGGCTATCAAGACAACGGGAATGGTAACGACTGCCGCACCAATATAAGGAACTAAAACAGATAAACCCACCAGCACTGATAATAAAATCGCGTATTTAATTCCCAGAATAGCAAAACCAATATAGGTGACTACTCCAACAATCATAATCTCCCAGAATTTACCACGAATGTATTTACCCAGTTGTAAATCCATTTCATCTGATACTTGTGAAACCAGGCTACGATCTTGTGGCAACATGCTGCCAAACCATTTCCAGATACGCTCCTTGTCTTTCATAAACAAAAACACAAGAACAGGCACAAGAAAAATATAAACAGCCAGCGTGATTAATCCAGGAATAGATGAAAGTGACAGGCTGACAATGTGTGAACCCATATCTGTTATCTCACGATTAATTAAATCGACCAGCTCTTTAACCTGAGCCTCGGAGATAAACGGATAAATTTCAGGTAACTGTAATAATAACTGCTGCCCCTCGGTTAAATATCGTGGTAACTCGGTAAAGAGTTCACTTAACTGGCAACACCAAAGAAGAGAAAGATTAAAAAGGCGACAAAAACAAGAAAGACAAGAACAACCGCGGTAATTCGATTGGAACCAAACTGTTGCATTCGACGTACAACACCTTCAAGAAGATAGGCAATAACTACCGACGCTAAAACAGGCAATAACATATCACCCATGGTCAGAATGATCGTTGAACCTACAACCAGCACAGCAGTTAACACGAGTGCCTGAGGATCTGAAAAATACCGGTTATACCATGCCTTTACAAACTCAATCATTCAGCACTATCCTGTTTTTTTGTTCCACAAGCATATCGTACTGCTTACTGAAGATGACTTCCAGTTCGTCAATAACTTCAATGGCATCACGACCTTGCAACATATTTTGGCTGACTAATGACGCGGTTTCATTCAGGAGTTTATCTTTATTAAGCATTGGGTAGGTCGCTGATAAACGTTTTATCGCAATAACTACCGATTCATTTTCAGGGCGGGGAATGTTTTCAGGTGGAGCAATGTCTTCTTCAACAACTTTATGGCGTGAAGCCAGAAATTCAGCGAAGTCTAATAACTGTTGAGCAACCTCATCCGGAAGCTCACGGTAATATTCAAGTAGTTTCTTTGTACTTTTTTTCACTCAATCAATCTAAGTTTTATTAGCTCTCATCAGCATGATATGACTTGCAATAATTTCTCGCAAAACTCAGCAACTCATCCATAGCTCGCATACGGAACTTTTGTTTTTGATGGACGAAAGAAAATGGACGAACAATCGGAGGATCGGTCTTAATTGCCACTAAAGTGCCTAACTTCACTTCTTTTTGGATTGTCGCTGAAGATATGACTGAGATACCCATACCAGCCTCTACTGCCCCTTTAATGGCTTCTAAACTACCAAGCTCCATCGATATACTTAAATCAGTCGGTCTCATTCCAGCAACATGCATACTTTCAAGCATAACTTCACGGGTACCAGAACCTTCTTCACGACAAATAAATGGAAAATCAATTAACCGGTTAAGTGGGATCATCTCTTCATTTGCTAACTCATGACCAGGAGGAACAATTACCACTAACTGATCGGTACTACACTCTTCAACAACCAGGTTTTTATTAGTCACAGGTGCTTCGACAACACCCAGGTCAATCGCATTATTTTCCACTTGAGAAACAATACCATCTGTATTCGCCACTTTTAAGCGAACCGTCACATCGGGGTTTTCTGCTTTAAAATCACCGAGTAAAACTGGCAACATATATTCTGCGATCGTGGTACTCGCCCCGAGAATCAACACACCACTAATATCACCGGTTAATTGTCTTACCGAGTTATCCATTTCTGAATACACTGCAAATATCCGTTCCGCGCATTCATAAACTTTTTTCCCTGCCTCGGTTAAACTGATTCGATTATGAGTACGATCGAATAACCGGGTATTGTACTGTTCTTCAAGCTGACGAACCTGGAAAGTCACCGCCGGTTGCGTCATATGCAACTCCTCTGCTGCTTTGGTGAAACTCAATAATCGCGCAACGGTGTAAAATACTTGTAAACGTCTATCAGCCATAATTCCTTCTCGACAGTGTGCCTGCCTATTATTTTATTCTATGTATACATTCGGAAAACTTAAGGGGGCGAAGGATAACAGGGTTCAAGGAAAACATGAATAGATACTACGGGTTAGAACTTAATAATATGATGAAATTGGGAGAAAATAACCCCTTCATTTTCAAAGAAAATTCTTTTCTATAGGGTGATTGCTCTGTTTTTTAGGCTTAGGATTAGGCCGGCTTAATTTAAACGATATTAGAGTTTCTGATATCCATTTTTCTGCTCAAACATTATCTTGAAACTAGGTCTCATCGTCAAACTGTTCAACCATTACTCTCAACTGTAAGGTCTGTTCTGCAAGACTTTCACTGGTTTGTTGGGTTTCCTGGGCATTTTGAGAAGTCTGATTAGACAGTTCATTAATGTGCTCAATATTACGGCTCACTTCTTCTGCCACGGTATTTTGCTTTTCGCTTGCTGTAGAAATCTGGGTATTCATATCATTGATCACAGACACAGAGCCTGATATTTCAGCGAGGGCTTCAGCCGACTCTTCGACCTGATTCACCCCTTCAGCAGCCCGCTTGCTCACTTCTCCCATATTTGACACTGCACCCGCCACGCCTTGTTGCAGCCTCTCAATCATTTCTTGAATTTCCTGCGTTGCATTATGGGAACGACTGGCTAAAGAACGCACCTCATCGGCCACAACAGCAAATCCCCTACCTTGCTCTCCTGCCCGTGCGGCTTCAATGGCAGCGTTTAATGCCAATAAGTTCGTTTGTTCGGCAATACCACGAATCACATCCAGTACGCCGCCGATATTGATGCTGTCAGTTTTTAACTGCAAAATGGATTCAGAAGCAGTAGAAATGTGTGCATCGAGTGAATCAATAATGCCTATCGCTTCGGTTATGGTAACCGCTCCCTGTTGAGCCATCTTACTCGCATCATGTGTAGCTTGTGCCGCATTACTGGTACTGGAAGCAACCTCATGTACAGCCGCAGTCATTTCATTAACTGCCGTGGCCACCCTTTCAATTTCTTGCTGTTGCTGATTAATACCCACATTGGTGGCACTAACAATATCTGCACTTTTTTGTGCTTCGTCGCTAAGCTGACCGGTCGCTTGTTCAAAGCGTTTTACCACTGTTCTAATTTTTCCCATTAACATACGAATGGACAGTCGAATCTGACTAATATCATCCACTTTTCCATAATAAGCGAATTGCATTACCGGGTTATCCACGACAGCTTTTGAACGATGTAATAGTTTCTGAAAATCACGCATTTGATACCATACGGCAGCACCCCAGATAAGACTGCCCCCCAGCCAGCTAAGCCCAGCCACAGCTTTAGTGACAATGCCTGTTGCCATTAGTGCAAATAAGATCAGCAAAAGAACCGATGATCCCGTAAGCATGAGTTTATGTAAAAAGCTGAAGCTTTTAAGTCTTAGCTTTTTACCGCTTAATATTTTTTTATATATAGCGTCCGCTCTTTTAACTAGTACATCTAGCGCTTTCACCCGGGTCGACTCATACCCTGTTATCTCACCATTTTTTGTTACCGGGGTAACAAAGGTATCGACCCAGTAGTAGTCGCCTGATTTACAGCGATTTTTCACCATCCCCATCCAGGGCTTTCCTTGCTTAATGGTTTCCCATAAATCGGCAAAAGCTTCTGCAGGCATATCTGGATGCCGAACCATATTGTGATTTTTACCCAACAATTCGTCGGCAGAAAAACCACTAATATCAATAAAGTCTTTATTTACATAGGTCACAGCACCCTTTAGATCCGTTGTGGAAATAATAACAGAGTTATTTTCTAAGGAAACTTCATTATCTGTGACGGGCAGATTCTTTTTCATAGGGCCAACTTTTTTATTACTTAAATATTTTAGAATTTCATACCTGTTTTATCGTACAATATTTCATTAAACTTTAGAGGGACTTGCAACTTTCTCATTTTTTCTTTAATAACGTCTTGCACATTAATTGCATTTCAGCCTTATAATCACCACACTTAATATTGCATATTTGTCTAACTCAACCTGGATTTATTTAAATGGCTCAATATATTTACACCATGAATCAAGTCAGCAAAATAGTGCCGCCAAAGCGCTATCTTTTGAAAGATATCTCCCTGTCTTTTTTTCCCGGCGCAAAAATTGGTGTACTTGGTTTAAATGGTTCGGGTAAATCGACCCTGATGAAAATTATGGCTGGGCTTGATACAGAGATTGATGGCGAAGCGCGCCCGCAACCTGGTATTAATATAGGCTATTTACCACAAGAGCCGCAGCTTAATCCTGATAAAGATGTTCGTGGCAATGTCGAAGAAGGTTTAGGTGAAATAAAAACAGCACTGACTCGCCTGGATGAAGTTTATGCAGCTTATGCAGAGGCTGATGCCGACTTTGATGCCCTCGCAGCAGAGCAAGCAGAACTTGAAAACTTATTGCAAGCCACCGATGGTCATAATATCGAACGTACCCTCGAAGTAGCCGCCGATGCATTACGCTTACCACCCTGGGATGCCGATGTGACTAAATTATCTGGTGGTGAAAGACGCCGAGTCGCATTGTGTAAATTACTTTTATCAAAACCTGACATGCTATTACTGGATGAGCCTACTAACC
Organism: uncultured Ectothiorhodospiraceae bacterium; assembly: GCA_947258695.1. Lineage (GTDB taxonomy): Bacteria > Pseudomonadota > Gammaproteobacteria > UBA6429 > Thiohalophilaceae > JAGLTQ01. The sequence goes on from CAMYJG010000015.1 coordinate 94,195, forward strand.
ATCTTGATGCAGAGTCGGTTGCCTGGTTAGAACGATTCTTACACGACTACCCAAGTACTGTTGTCGCGGTTACCCATGATCGTTATTTCCTCGATAATGTCGCAGGCTGGATTTTAGAGCTTGATCGCGGCGAAGGTATTCCATGGGAAGGAAACTACTCATCCTGGCTAGAGCAAAAAGCAAACCGTCTTGAAATGGAACATAAACAAGAAGGTGCTCACGCCAAGGCCATGAAAACCGAACTAGAATGGGTACGATCTAACGCCAAAGGCCGTCACGCCAAAAGCAAGGCCCGGCTTGCTCGTTATGAAGAGATGGCGTCAAAAGAATATCAAAAGCGTAACGAAACCAATGAGTTATTTGTTCCACCCGGACCACGATTAGGTGAGTTAGTGGTTGAAGCAAACGATATTAGCAAAAGTTTTGGCGACAGATTATTATTCGATAACTTAAGCTTCAATCTGCCACGAGGCGGTATTGTCGGCATTATCGGCGCTAATGGTGCTGGTAAAACAACGCTCTTCCGTATGATAGCTGGTGAAGAACAACCTGATGAGGGTGAGTTACGCCTTGGTGAAACCGTTCAAATTTCATACGTCGATCAAAGTCGCGACTCACTCGATGATAATAAAACGGTCTGGCAAGAAATTTCTGATGAACACGATATTATGACGGTAGGTGATTTTGAACTGAATAGTCGTGCTTATGTGTCACGTTTTAACTTCAATGGCTCAGATCAACAAAAACGTGTTGGTGATTTATCCGGTGGCGAACGTAACCGGCTCCACCTGGCAAAACTACTTAAGAGTGGCGGCAACCTCCTATTACTTGATGAACCAACCAATGACCTGGATATTGAAACCTTACGTGCTTTAGAAGAAGCGATATTAGAATATGCGGGTTGTGTCGTGGTCATTTCACATGATCGCTGGTTCCTGGATCGTATTGCTACACACATGCTGGCTTTTGAAGGTGACAGCCATGTGGAGTGGTTTGAAGGTAATTATGCTGATTATGAAGAAGACAGAAAACGTCGCCTTGGCGAAGATGCTTTACCGCAACGCATTAAATACAAAAAAATTGATGCCTAATTAAACTCGAAATATAAGGTTGCTGTAAGGATAAAATGGCAACCTTATTTAGCGTTAATACACTTTTTACCCGCTTAGTAGCAAACCGTTATCACTTAAGTTTCAATATCACCGACCACATTATCCCAGCTAATGGTTTTTAGCTTATCTGGCGAAGGTGGGTTAACTTCCTCATCCATGCCTTCTTCATTAAAGCCTAAATTAAGTCCTGGTTCAGATACCCTGTTTACGCATAATAAGTCCCAGCTTTCCCGGTCATATTCGGTAACATCACCATCAAAATACTGTACTTCAATCGAGTCTTCATTCTCTAGCGCAACCACTTCGAATAAGCGGTTCTGAATATCCCGGTACCAATATCCAATCTCGGGATCACATAGTGCAATTGCCATAATTGTTCTCCATAAGTATCTAATTTAAATTAGTACTCACTTACAACAAAAAGCGATACCTAACTCTACAACATTAGCACTGTCTGACAGATTTGCACGGTTTGTAGCTGAAGAAATTTTTTATGGGCAAAAAAATACGCCGCGCCTAAATACATAACAGGAGTGGCGTATTAAAAGTACTTAATTTACAGTAGCTTATCGTTATTGCATTGAATCAGAAGCCGCAGGTTCTGTATTGTCAGGTGTTGCCGCTGGTGCTGTCGCAACTTCATAACTTAGGTTCTTTTCAGAAATAACTTCTCCAGCACCATTAACCACGGAGACTTTCCAGTCACCCGTCCACTGTGGGACAAAGCTTTTACTTGACCATACACGCCAACGTGGGCCTTTCACATAAAATTCAACTTCGGCGACCACTTTACCTTCATACTCCCACCGATGTATTGCTGTTTGCCCACTCATATCACGTAGCTCTGTAAAAAACTTTATCTGGCCATTGTCATTCGTCAGGCTTTGCAGATTTTCTGTTGGCTCACGCTCATCTATATCCCGGGTAAAAGCAGAACGCGTGACACTTCCACGTGAAAAACCTGCTTGCTCTTTCATTTCTTCGGCCGCATCAGCTTTTTCGGTTGCTGGAGCTGCTTCAATGACTGCAGCATCTGATTCAATTAAAGTTGGAGCTGTTTGCTGAGTATTCATATCTTCGGCAAATATTGATTGAGATATTAATAGTAGAGAAATAATACCAATCGACTTTTTCATTTTTATCTCCTTGATTTCCCCGTCGTTAAAACAGGGTTTTTATTCATTAATTTTTATAGAATCTAACAGGCACTATAAGACCTTATTATAGTTTATTGTTCTGTGAGCGCATTCACAGAGTGAAAGAGTTGTTTAACAGAGGAAAGTTATCAATAAGAGACTTTCCTCTGCTTTTGATTTGAGTCAAACTCAGTAATAATATCCACTGCAATCAATAATTAACCTTAAAAATAAACTTATAATTTATGACAAAATATATTGGAACAGAGCAATTTAGCCATGATGAAGACACATCATGTACCGGAATATTAATAACCAACCTGGGAACACCCGACCAGGCAACCCCTGCGGCGGTACGTCGTTACCTGGCTGAATTTCTCAGTGACCCACGCATTGTTGAAGCACCTCGCTGGCTTTGGTGGTTGGTATTACATGGGGTTATTTTGCGTATTCGCCCTGGTCCAGTTTCCAAAAGCTATCAAAAAGTCTGGACAGATGAAGGCTCTCCGTTATTAACAATTAGTCAAAAACAACAAGTACTGTTACAGCAAGCCATCGCTCCTCACTTTAAAGGTAAAGTCAATGTTGAGCTGGCAATGCGCTATGGCAACCCCTCAATAAAAGAGGCGTTACTTAAATTAAAAGACGCCGGCGCTCAGCGCATACTGGTTTTACCTCTGTATCCTCAATATTCAGCAACAACAACCGCATCAACTTTTGATGCTATTTCAGATGAACTGAAAACATGGCGCTGGATCCCTGAATTTCGCTTTATTCAGCACTATCACGATAATGAAAATTATATTCAGGCTTTATGTAACAGTATTACTTCTTTTCAAAGTAAAAACGGTTCTGCCGAGAAACTCTTATTTTCTTTTCATGGTTTGCCACAACGCTATCTCGATCAAGGTGACCCCTACTTTTGTGAGTGTCATAAAACAGCCCGGCTTATAGCAGAAAAAATAGGACTTAAACAAGAACAATGGACACTTGCTTTCCAGTCACGCTTTGGTCGTGAAGAATGGTTAAAACCTTATGCCGATAAAACATTAATTAAGTGGGCAGAAGAAGGTATTAAAAGTGTACAAGTTTGTTGCCCAGGATTTTCAGCCGATTGCCTGGAAACCCTGGAAGAAATCCAGGTTGAAAACCGGGATTATTTTTTAAATGCGGGTGGAGAAAAATTCGAATATATTCCAGCACTGAATGATAATGCAGAACACATTGGCATGATGGGACAGCTAATTAAACAACATGCTTCTGACTGGCTGGATATCAAACAAAAAGATATTTGCCACGAAGGGCACAAAGCACACGAAGATTAGAACTAAAAAACCACGGGGGACACGGGAAACACAGGGGAAAATATTTTATATAAAAAACCCAGTGGTCCCAGTGGTTAAATCTTTATTTATCTTAGAGTCCTTCGTGTCCTTGGTGGCTATAAATCTTTTATAAAAAAAAAGGAAGCCGAAGCTTCCCTTTTTATTTGCTGACCAAAGTATTGTTATGCAATACCCGGGTTACCTTCCATGCCAACAATCTTAGGCGTATTAAGTTTCTTAACTTTTGCCACTTTTTCATCACGTAAGTATTCAGCAACTACATCCCAAATTGGTGCACCCGGTGCTTTAGAACCAACCGTCGCCCAACCGGCAACCGTGTAAGTTTTGTTTGCATCAATTTTTGTTCCATCATCAAGCGCCATGTCAGTAACACGGGTATTAAACTTACTGTTCGGGTTAATGGTGTAATCCAGACCACCAACTCGCACCATGTCACCACCTTGCTGATAGTAAGGATCATTGTTAAACAGGTTATCGGCAACATCTTCCAGGATATCTTTAATCACTGAACCTTTCATTTCACGAACATACGTTTCAGGATAAGTAATACAAGTCTGATCCATTACGTTATCCATGGTAATCGTTTGACCTGGTAAAACGGTGGTGCCCCAACGGAAGCCTGGTGATAATGAAATTTGTGCTCCACCTACTTCACGTAATGCATCGCAAATAATTTGATCAAAAGTTCCGTTAAAGTTACCACGACGGTATAGAACCTGGTCTGCAACAGCAAGTTCTTCTGTTAAAGTTGATATGTATGGCTTACGTACTTCTTCAATGTAATGCGCCATTTCTTGATCAGGCTCTAACAAGTTTGAGAACACAGGTAATAATTTATAACGGAAGTCCTGAACTTTACCGTTGCGAACGTCTAACTGCATGGTGCCAAGGAACTTACCGTTTGACCCGGCATTCGTAACCAGTGTTTGGCCACCTTTGTTCTTAATAACTGAAGGTTGTGGTACACCATCATGAGTATGACCACCGAAGATAACATCGATACCGGAAACAACCGATGCCATTTTTAAATCTACGTCCATACCGTTATGTGAAATTACAACAACAACGTCTGGTTTTTCTTTAGCACGAACTTCATCAACCGTAGCCTGCATTTCCTGGTCACGGATACCGAATGTCCAGTCAGGAATAAAACGACCAGGATTTGCAATTGGCGTGTAAGGGAAAGCCTGACCAATTACCGCAACACGGATACCACCGTCCATTTCCTTAATAGTGTAAGGTTTGAAAGCACGTTGAGTATCTTCGTCATAACCTTCGAAATCAGCAAAGTTGTAATCAAACGAAGCATCATCTTTTACAAAGACGTTTTGACAAACAAAATCACCTTTAAAGTCTTTTACGTTTGAGATAACTTCTTCATCAAGATATGTGAATTCCCAGTGACCGGTCATTACGTCAACGCCTAATAAGTTACATGCGCCAACCATATCTTTACCACGTGTCCAGTAAGCCGTACCCGAACCTTGCCAGGTATCGCCACCGTCTAATAATAATGTTTTATTAGCACCATGATCTGCTCTTAACTTTTTAACTAATGTACGTAAATGTGCAAAACCACCTACTTTACCGTAAGTTTTGGCTGCTTCTGCATAGTTAAGGTAAGTAAATGCATGTGCTTCTAAAGAGTTTTTCTTTAAGTTGAAATGGTTTAATAATTTTTCACCTACCAGGTGAGGAGGTTTTCCGTGTGCACTGCCTACACCCATGTTGACATTAGGCTCACGGAAGTAAATAGGTAATAATTGTGCGTGACAATCAGTGAAATGCATCAAGGTAACATTACCAAATTTTGGAATGTTATAGACATCGCCTGGTGCTCCAGCACTTACAGTGGCATTTCCTGAACCTGGTTTGCTATCACAGCCTGGTAACATACCTGCAGCAGCGGCCATACCCATGACTTGCATAAACTCACGGCGATTGAGTGACATTGACGTTCTCCCGAAATATTTCTTAAATAAAGTTAGTTAAGTACTTTGAAGAAACTGAATATTGATTTTATTATTTCAGTTAATCCCTGTTTAAAATTTATGTTTTCTATAACAAGAATTATGCCATGGTGAAGCACCGACATAAAGACAATAAAATGTCGTTATTTTTATTTAAATCTACCAGCAACCAAATTATATTCAATACAAATCAATGGCTTACATGAAGACAATGACTTAATTTTTGTGCGTAAGCCTATGAGAATATAAAAATAAATGATGAAAAATTGATGTTTAATGCAATTCAGATAAGGCTGATTGCATTTTGCACTATATCAACGCGTATTTAGACTCAAGATACGCTGCTGCACCGGTTTTAACCTTACCAAAAATAAGGTCAACAGTATAAGTGAATAGATAATTGGCTCTTTTACATCGGCCTTAACCAGCAACCAAAAGTGAACCACACCAAGCACGGCTATCAGGTAAACTAATTTGTGAAGTGATTTCCAGTTTTTGCCTAAACGTCTTATCATTTTTTTTGTTGAAGTAATAGCAAGAGGAATCAATAAAACAAAAGCCAGCATACCCAGCGTTATATAAGGACGCTTCACAATATCAGTGACAATCTCATTCCAGTCGAAGAAGTGATCCAGCCAAATATACGTCAGCAAGTGAACACATACATAAAAGAACGTATACAAACCTAACATCCGACGTAAGCGTATTGGCCAGGCTGAACCGGTAATATTTCGAAGTGGTGTCATCGCCAGTGTGAGTAACAAGAATCTTAATGTCCACTCCCCGGTACTACGGGTTAACACTTCAAACGGGTTTGCACCAAGCTGATCCAGGTAAAAATTTCTAAATAGCAGAAAAAGTGGAAGTAGGCAAAGAACAAATATTGCCGGCTTAATTAATCGACTCATATCAGGAAGCTATTAATAGTGTTTCTTTAAATCCATGCCGGTATAAAGCGAAGCGACTTGATCTGCATAACCGTTAAATAGCAATGTATCCCTTTTTAGAAAATCGCCAATCCGTCTTTCCTTTCGTTGACTCCAACGAGGATGATCCACATCCGGATTTACATTTGAGTAAAAGCCATATTCATTCGGTGCCGCTTTTGTCCAACTGCTCACAGGTTCTTTTTCGGTAAAACTAATCTTAACTACTGACTTGATACTCTTATAACCATATTTCCAGGGCACAACTAAACGAATGGGTGCGCCATTTTGTTTCGGCATGACTTCACCATACAAGCCAACAGCCAGTATTGTAAGTGGATTCATCGCTTCATCAATGCGCAAGCCTTCAACGTATGGCCAGTCCAGTACATTTCGTCTTAGTCCATTCATTTCGCTAGGACGATTAAGTGTTTCAAATTTTACATATTTAGCTTTTGAAGTAGGCCTGGCCTTTTTTATTAAATCCGCCAGGGGGAAACCAATCCAGGGGATCACCATCGACCAACGTTCAACACAACGTAAACGATAAATACGTTCTTCTAATGTATGTTGTTTAAGAATGTCTTCTAAATGTAATATGCCTGGTTTTTCAACTTCACCATCAATTGTAACTGACCATGGATCAGTGGTTAATGCCTGGGCATTCTTAGCAGGTGAATACTTATCAGTTCCAAACTCATAATAATTATTATAGTTGGTAATCTTGCCAAACGAGGTTTTATCTTCTGAAGTATCAAACTGGCTATTTTTTTTAAAATTCAGTGGTTTTCCACCATAAGCAGCAACTGAATTTTGCAATGGCATGAGAGTAGCGGCTGCAGTTAAACCTATCGAAGAGGTCATAAACTTTCGTCTTTGCTGATAAACCGCTTCATCGGTAATTTCTGAAGAAGGAATATCCTGCGGTTTTTTTATTAACATAAAAGCTCCTCAATGCCAGCAAATTCAAATTGTAATGTTAAAAATCAGACTCTTTGCTGTTAAATTAGTTCACTAAATTTCTATGAATTTAAAAGATACGACAAATATATCGGCAATCTATTCGCTATCTTAATGATAATTCAGGTAAAATTGTCACGATGAATGAAAAAAACCATGACTCAAATTTATTCCAGGAATCCAATGCGCGCGGAGAGAAGCGTATATTCGAGATTTATAATACTAAATTTATAAAAGTTGCTATTAGCAATATTATGGGTAACCAAAGTTATCATTTAAACCTGAGTATGCTGGCGCCCTGGCCAGTACGACACAGAAATATTTCCTGGCAATGGTTACTGGCTGTTTTGTATTTTTCATTTACCACCCTGGCCTATACCGCTTACCTTTTATATTTTCAGGAAAGCAGCAAATTAGAAAAATTATTACCTTTTATAGTGATATTTCTCTTGCTAAGTCTCGCAACATTTTTAATGTTTTTATACAAATCACCCAATGTGACTGAATTTAAATCCCGTTACGGAAACTGCGTGGTATTAAGCTTGCTCTATAACAAGCCGAATAAAAAAGAGTTTAAAGAATTTATAGAGGAAATAAAATTACGCAGCTTATCGGCTAGCCAGGTGGTTAAACTGGATAAAAGCCAGATGATGGATATCGAAATGAATGAACTACGGCGTTTACGAAATGAGGGTATTATCACACAACATCAATACGCCGACGCGAAAGCACGTATTATACAAATCAAATTATAAAATAATTGAGTAACCTCCGCTTACAACGGAAGTTACTCAAGCCTAACTAACAACGCTTATGCGACAGAGGCTTTGTTCTCAGACTTACTGAAGCTTAAGCCATCACTTGCCACGTCGACATGAATCAGATCTCCGGCCAAGAACTTACCAGATAAAATATCCTGGGCTAAAGGATTTTCAACCTGTTGTTGAATAGCACGCTTCAAAGGTCGTGCACCATAAACCGGGTCGAATCCAGCCTCACCCAACTTATCTAACGCCGCTTCTGTTAACTCAATATCAATGCGTCTTTCTGATAAGCGTTGGCGCAGATATTCAAACTGAATTGTGGCAATAGAACGGATTTGTTCCTGACCGAGTGGATGAAATACAACCACCTCATCTATACGATTAATAAACTCGGGCCTGAAGTGTGATGAAACCGTTTCCATTACCGCACTTTTCATAGCGCTGTAATTTTCTTCTGACGTGGTGTTATCAGAATAGCGTTCCTGAATCTGCTGTGACCCTAAATTAGATGTCATTATCACAACACTATTTCTGAAATCTACTGTACGTCCCTGGCCATCAGTTAAACGACCATCTTCTAATACCTGTAACAAAATATTGAAAACATCGGGGTGTGCTTTTTCCACTTCGTCTAACAATATAACTGAATAAGGTTTGCGTCGCACTGCTTCGGTTAAGTAACCACCTTCTTCATAGCCCACATAACCCGGAGGTGCACCGATTAGTCTTGCAACAGAATGTTTTTCCATAAATTCAGACATGTCGATGCGCACCATGGCATCTTCCGTATCAAATAAAAATTCTGCCAATGCTTTTGTTAGTTCTGTTTTACCCACACCGGTTGGTCCAAGGAATAAAAATGAACCATTCGGACGATTAGGATCAGACAGGCCAGCTCGTGAACGACGAATCGCATCCGCGACTGCTTGCACAGCTTCACCCTGACCGATGACCCGCTTATGTAATGCTTGTTCCATTTGCAAGAGTTTTTCACGCTCGCCTTCCAGCATTTTAGAAACCGGAATACCTGTCCACTTGGACACAACTTCTGCAATTTCTTCTTCGGTCACAGAATTCCGCAACAATGTGGTTTCTTGCATTTCAACTTGTGAAGCCATGTCCAGTTGTTTTTCTAAATCAGGAATTTTCCCATACTGGAGTTCTGACATGCGTGCCAAATCACTGGCACGCCGAGCAGTTTCTAATTCCTGTCGTGCACGATCTAACTCTTCTTTAATATGTTGGGTACCCTGTACTGCTGCTTTTTCAGATTTCCATACTTCATCCAGCTCACTGTACTGTCTGTCTAAAGTATCAATTTCTGTCTGCAGGTTTTTCAGGCGTTCTTTTGATGCAGCATCACTTTCTTTATTTAAAGCTTCACGTTCTATTTTTAATTGAATTAACTTACGATCCATTTTGTCCATAGATTCAGGTTTAGAATCAATTTCCATACGAATACGACTCGCTGATTCATCGATTAAATCAATGGCTTTATCAGGTAATTGACGATCGGTAATGTAACGATGTGACAAGGTTGCTGCGGCAACAATAGCTGGATCACTGATATCAACACCATGATGCACTTCATACTTTTCTTTTAAGCCTCGTAAGATTGCAACGGTATCTTCAACCGAAGGTTCATCCACTAATACTTTTTGAAAGCGCCTTTCCAGTGCAGCATCTTTTTCAATATATTGACGATACTCGTCAAGGGTGGTTGCACCGACACAATGAAGCTCACCACGAGCTAATGCAGGTTTCAACATGTTACCGGCATCCATAGCGCCTTCAGCTTTACCCGCACCTACCATGGTATGTAATTCATCAATAAATAAAATAATTTGTCCTTCTTGTTTCGACAAATCAGTGAGGACTGCTTTTAAGCGTTCTTCAAACTCACCACGGAATTTTGCACCCGCTAATAAAGAACCCATATCAAGAGATAAAACTCGTTTACCTTTTATACCATCAGGAACTTCAGCATTAATAATACGTTGCGCTAATCCTTCGGCAATCGCAGTTTTACCAACACCGGGTTCTCCAATTAATACAGGATTATTTTTAGTTCGACGTTGTAAAACCTGGATAGTGCGACGTATTTCATCATCACGACCGATAACCGGATCGAGTTTTCCCTGTTCCGCTCGTTCAGTTAAATCAATTGTATATTTTTCCAGCGACTGACGTTGTTCTTCTGCATTAGGATCATCGACGGATTGTCCACCACGAACATTCTCTATAGTTTTCTCTAGTGCCTCTTTATTTGCTCCTGCTTTACGTAACAGATCGCCTAAGGTTCCCTTGTCATCAATCGCGGCTAAGACAAATAATTCACTTGATATAAATTGATCTTTTCGTTGTTGAGCGAGCTTATCAGTAAGATTTAATAAACGAGAGAGGTCGTTCGACAGGTGAACATCACCGGTTGCATCTGCAATTGTTGGCAGCCGGTCTAACGCTTCACCCAGTTGTGAACGTAAAACATTGACATTAACACCCGACTGCATCAATAAGTGATTCACTGTGCCTCCCTCCTGATCGAGCAAGGCATTCATTAGATGAAGGGGTTCAATAAACTGATGATCACGACCTACCGCAAGACTCTGAGCATCGGCAATGGCAAGTTGAAACTTACTGGTCAATTTATCCATGCGCATAATTTATATCCTCAAATACAGGTTTAAAAATAACTACATCATAGATAGGGGCATTGTTTATCTTTTCAAGTATCTAATTATTTTTAATACTTTTTCGATACGGGTGAATCACATCCAAGGGCCAACTGACTCCAGGGGATTGTACAACACGAATATGTTCACGGTTAAATTCCCTGGCATTTCCCAGGCCACAGGAGTGAGCTAAAGCGTTAACTTCATAATTCATCCAATGTGCATACTGTCGTACTCGTTCTGACTTTTCTGAAACCACTAAGCCACGCTGACGATATTTGCTATGTGTGGTTATTCCGGTAGGGCAAGTGTCTTTATGACATTGCATGGATTGAACACAGCCAAGAGCAAACATAAAGCCACGCGCACTGACAACAAAATCTGCTCCCGCACACAAGGCCCAGGCAACTTTTGCTGAATGCACTAATTTACCTGATGCAACAACACGTATTCGCTCTCGTAATCCATATTCACATAAAACATCAACCAGTAATGGTAATGATTCAGTAATCGGTAATCCGACATGATCAGATAATATTTGTGGTGCTGCACCTGTACCACCTTCCCCGCCATCCACCGTGATAAAATCAGGGGCATATTGAATACCGCGTTTTAATATAGCCTCACATAAATCCTTAGGAAATTTGTCGGAACCTAATACGGATTTAAAACCGACAGGTTTACCGGTAACGTCGCGTATTCGATTGAGCATATCCAGCAAATCATCGGCACTGCGTATTTCTTTATGTCGATTAGGGCTACTGGACACCTGACCTTCCGGAATCCCTCTTATTTCAGCAATCTCTGCTGTTACCTTACCGCCAGGTAAAACCCCGCCTCGTCCTGGCTTTGCTCCCTGTGATAATTTAATTTCAAATGCTTTAACATGCTTGGCAACTGAACGAAGCTTGTCATCATTTAAGTTGCCCTGCTCATCACGTACACCGTATTTTGCTGTTCCTACCTGGTATATAAGATCACAATTACCTTCTATGTGATACGGGGAAACGCCACCTTCTCCGGTATTCATCCAGATGCCTGCGCCCCCAGCTCCCTTTGATAAAGCACGAACTGCCGCAGCTGAAATCGCTCCATAACTCATACCAGATATATTAAATATGGATTTTGCTTTAAAGGGGTATTTGCAATCGGGTCCTATTACAACAACTGGAACATCGGTGAACTCTTCCTCAAGCATCGGGTAGGCAGCATTAACAAAAATAATTGAACCGGCTTGCCTTAAATCATTCGTTGAACCAAAGCCTAATAAACCGCCCAGGCCTTTCGAAGTTCGATATATCCAGCCACGGGTTGCTCTATTAAAAGGCAGTTCTTCACGATCATCAGCAAACCAGTATTGCCTGAAATACTCACCCATATTTTCAAACATATAGCGAAAATGACCAATAACAGGATAATTTCTTTGTATCGCATGGCCTTTTTGTAGTAGATCATGCAAAAACAACCATACTAACCATATTATTAATATGCCTAATAAAATAAAAGCACCATCTGACCAACTCAAGTTATTCATAACATTAAGAGGCTTATTTAAATTCTCACCCATGGAAACATCTCCACTGCTTATTGTTTTAATTCTTGTCAGATCCTTTAATATTTAAGTGATAAGAATAGCGCAAGTTGAGTTAAACATTCGTCATTGTCTTTATTCACACAATCTAACTCTGGCAATACCATTAATTGACTCTTACTCGGTAGCAATAATGCTGGTACGGTATGACCTTGCACGCGCATTCCATCTACTCTTAGAGTTGTTATCGGCACGTTAGCTAATTTCGCCAGCTTTACAATACCCGGTTTAAGTTTTATCAACGTTTGATCAGTATTGTTAATCCCGCCTTCGGGGAATAAAAGTACGACTTCACCATTATGTAATGCGGCCAGGGTACTGCGAAATGCCATTTCAGTCCGGCCAGATCGGACAACAGGAATACATCCAGCTGCCCGAAACAACCATTGCAAACCAAATCGCTGGTACTCTTCCTGCGCAATCATAAATCGAATGGGATGCTGACAGGCAGCAATTATTAGAAAAGGATCAAGCCCGGAAAGGTGATTGCTTGCCAGTAAAGTGGGCCCCGTGTCAGAAACAGGAACAGGTTGGTAAATAAAATTATGATAATAACGGCAGTAGATTCTGATCCAGCCATCAACCACATTAAGAAAAAAACCACCCCAATCAGCGACATGATATTTATGTCCAACCAGAATAAAAACCGAAAATAATAAACAAGCCGTTACAATTAAAGCTTCAATCATTAATTCTCGTTCTTCTTTTTTCTTTCAAACAAATCATTACGTCGGCTAACTAAGCGGTCTAAAAATAATAAGCCATCAAGGTGATCAATTTCATGTTGCACTGCCCGTGCTTCAAAGCCTTCCATCTCGTATTGCTGCTCAACACCTTCCCTATCCAGTGCTTTTAATCTTATATTTTCGGCCCGAATAACATTACCCGTAAAGTCCGGTACCGACATACAACCTTCCCGTCCTTTTTTCATGCCTTGCCAATCAACAATTTCAGGATTAATTAACACAAGTCTGCCATGATGTTTTGCTTTTTTTAATCTTGGATAAGAAGATACATCAACAATGACAATTCGCAGCATCACTCCTACCTGGGTAGCAGCAATACCAACACCGCCAGGCCCGGCATCCATGGTTTCTTCCAGGTTTTGAATAAACTTAAGCAAATCATCATCAAACGTTTTTACTTCTTCTGCGACTTGCTTAAGACGCGCATCCGGATAAGTAATGATGTCCAGTACAGCCATGGATGTTTAACCAATTAAAGTATCAATTTCAGCAAGTTCAGCATCAATACCATTTTCATCTTTTACTATCTGTAATGCGGACTGCAATGATTTAATTCCTTCAGTGGCCTGTCCTTCTATATGCATAATGTAAAGCGGCTTATCTTTATCACCAGCGACATCCGACTCCAGGTCAAGAATATTTAAACCGGCTTCAGCCAGTACTGAGGTGACTTTACTAACAATGCCGGCGCGATCTGCACCATAAACAGAAATTCGCACATCAGGAATGAGGTGTTGATGGAGTTTTGCTTCAATCTTATCAATATGAAGATGTAAATCTAATGAGTCTGTTACTGTAACCAAAACATCATGTAGTTCTTTTGTTCGCCCGGGAAACTCTACCATCATCATAATGCTGAAATTACCACCGAGACGCATCATGCTGGTTTCACCCAGGTTACATCCACCCTCATATAGAGCCGCTGTTACATGTGAAACAATAGCCGGACGATCCTTACCAATTAACGTCACCATGTACCACTTATTTTTTTTATCTGTCATGGTGTTTTCTCCTAAAGGTATTAATACGAAATTTTAATGTAATGTTGAATGGGCCCAGTAAATAGTAATGACACCTAATGCAATAAGCGAAATTTGCTGAAAGGTTTCACTTAACGCCGTGCGTTTATGCAGACCTGGTATCAGGTCCGCCACGGCAATATAAATAAAGCTCGATGCAGCTATGGCCAGTATATAAGGCAACGCACTTTGCATACTTTGTAAACTATAATAGGCAATAACCGCGCCTACCAGGGTCGCGGTACTGGCTAAAATATTAAATAGCAATGCCCGGCCACGCTTGTAACCACTGTTTAGCAAGATAGCAAAATCACCAATCTCCTGTGGAATTTCATGAGCGGCCACTGCCAGAGCAGTAACGATGCCCAGGTCAATATCTGTCATAAATGCGGCGGCAATCAAAACACCATCAACCAGGTTATGTACTGCATCACCAAAAAGAATCAGAATCCCGCTAGCATCATTGTTATGTTGATGATTATGACCGTCATGAGTTTCGCTCGGTGAATGCACCTCGCCTGATTGAGTATTACTGCTCGGTGAATGCACCTCGTCTGATTGAGTATTACTGCTCGGTGAATGCACCTCGTCTGATTGAGTGTTACTGCTCGGTGAATGCACCTCGCAGTGCGTCGAGTGGCAGTGACGCCATAGCACCATTTTTTCCAGTAAGAAAAAACCTAACAAGCCGACAAGAAGGGTTAGGCCTAAATCATGCAGATCGATATTTTTATCCATATTAATAGCATGTGGTAACAATGCTAATAACGATGCACCGAGTAATGCTCCTATCGCAAAACTTACAGTATGCGGCAGTAATTTTTGTTGGTGTTCATTTTTTATTAATAAAAAAAAGGACGCCGCCAATACACTTAGCACACCACCGAGTATGCCTTGTTCTCAATCTTCTCACTATATGTGCATATATCCTTTAGAAATTTTATTCTTCTTCAATCCAAATCATGCTGGCCATTCGGCCGGTCACATTGTCTCGCCGGTAAGAAAAGAATTTTTCTTCCTCGGTTAACGTGCAATGACTGCCACCATAAATTTCGGTTACACCTAGTTTATGCAATCGCAGCTTTGCTGCTTTATATATATCAAACAACCAGTGCTTTTCTGAAACAGGGTTAAATGCCTCTTTTGCTGAATCATTATCCCTAGTATAGGCATCATATACCTCTTCACCAATTTCATAAACATCGGGACCAATAGCCGGCCCTAACCAGACTAACAAAGAAGCAGGATCGACGGATAACTTTTTTATCGTTTCTTCAATTATCCCATCACAAAGTCCACGCCAACCGGCATGAATCGCTGCAACACAACTTCCTTGCCGATCAGTCACTAAGACAGGTAAACAATCTGCGGTCATGACCGCGCAAACTATATTTATATTGCTAGTATATGCCGCATCTGCTTTTGGAATACTCTCATTGCTAGGAAGAAATACCGCGTTGATACTATGTATCTGTTCCAGCCATTGTGGCGCATTGGGAATATTTAACATTTCACGGTTTTGCTTTACCAAAGCAGCATCATCACCAACATGGGTCGCGAGATTAAACGAGGCATACGATCCCTGGCTGACCCCACCTTGTCGCAAAGTTGTGCCTGCTTTAATAAAATCGGGTGCCGGCCAATCGGCTGTTAACCAGTTCATTGTCATTATTTTACAACGTTTTGTTCTTTATATTTTTTAAAATCAAGCCGTAAACTATTTTGCAATGCCTGCATGTCTTGCGGCACATCCACTTCCCACTCAATAAATTCATTCGTTGCAGGATGAATTAAGCCAAGATGCCGTGCATGTAATGCCTGGCGTTTAAAATTTTTTATTGCATCAACAAACGCAGCATCACTTGCCGCAGGAATTTTAAAACGACCACCATAAACAGGATCCCCCAGTAGAGCATGATTAATATATGCCATATGAACCCGAATTTGGTGCGTCCTGCCGGTTTCTAATTTAACAATGAGTTTAGTATGCAAACGATACCGCTCACTAACCCGGTAATGAGTAATCGCCGGCTTACCATTTGAAACCACTGCCATTCGTTTGCGATTAACCGGGTGACGCCCAATCGGTTGATCAATGGTCCCTCCCGCTGTGACTGAACCAGTAATAATGGCATCATATTCTCTTAGAAAAGACCGCGCCTGAAGTTGTTCGACGAGTAATTTTTGAGAAGGTAAGGTACGTGCTACCACCAACAGTCCACTGGTATCCTTGTCCAGGCGGTGCACGATGCCAGCACGAGGAATCGCTTCCAGTTCCGGCGCATAATGCAATAATGCATTCAACATGGTGCCGGAGAAATTTCCTGCTGCTGGATGAACGACCATACCCGGGGGTTTATTTATAACCAGTAGTTGCTCATCTTCATAGACAATATTTAAAGGGATAGCTTCGGCTTGCCAGTGATTTTCCGAAGCCAGGATCACCTTTAGCTCAACTTTCTCTCCCCCTAATACTTTATCTTTTGCACGTTTAATCTCACCATCAACCCAAATCTGACCATCTTTTAACCATGTTTGCAGACGTGAGCGAGAGTAGTCGGGGAATAACTTGGCTAAAGCCTGATCCACCCGTTCCCCAGCCCAATCATCGGGAACTACCGCTTCAAAAACATCGATATCTTCCATTTCAAGTTCTCAATATGTCGCCAGGCTAAACATAAATACTCATTACCAGGCTCGACACTGTGCACTGGTCTGTAACCTGAGAGGAAATCTAAGGTATAATACAAATACTTTATTCATTATTTAAAAACCAATAGGTTAGCACGCATGCGTTTTTCCAGTTTATTTAAATTATCAGCTCTCTTTTTAGCCGCATTTTTAGCTGGCTGTGCTTCATCGGGTGATATTGATGATGAGACTTACGGCCTAACGGTTGCTGAGCTATATAAAGAGGCTAAAGCTAAGTTAACCAGCGGTGAATATGAGAGCGCAATTCAATACTACGAAAAACTGGAATCTCGCTTCCCTTACGGTACCTATGCAGAACGCGCGCGTATCGAAGTCGCCTACGCTTATTATAAAGACTCACAACCTGAAACTGCAATCATTGCAGCAGACCGCTTTATCAAGCTGCACCCTAACCATACCAATGTTGATTATGCCTATTATCTGCGTGGCTTAGCCAGTTTCGATAATTCTGTTTCATTTTTCGACCGGGTATTTGACCAGGAACCTTCTGAACGCGATCCTAAATCTGTACGTAAAGCCTTTAAGTACTTCTCAGAACTGGCTCAACGTTTCCCTAAGAGCAGGTATTTAGCCGACTCGATTAAGCGCATGAAAGAGCTTCGCGAAAACCTGGCCCGCTATGAAATTCATGTTGCAAGCTACTATCAACGCCGTGGCGCTTATTTAGCAGCAGCTAATCGGGCTAAATATGTGGTTGAAAACTACCAGGGAACCCGTTCAATTCCTGATGCACTGGCAGTGATGACATCATCTTACCGAAAACTGGGAATGCATGATCTTGCCAGTGATTCTTTCCGGGTACTGGAACTCAACCACCCAAAACATGAGAAAACCGCTGAGCTAAAAGCGAAATAAAGCACAAAAAAACCGCTGCTTGCGTTAATACAATATCAGCGGTTTTATTTGCCGGAATAAAGTTGCTAACTAGATAGCAGAATCACCTTCTTCACCTGTTCTGATACGTATCACGCGAGCCACATCACTGACAAAAATCTTACCATCACCAATTTTACCTGTACGTGCAGCATTTGAGATTGTTTCAATAGAAGAGTCAACTTGCTCATCAGAAACAACAATTTCCACCTTCACTTTAGGCAAAAAATCGATGACGTATTCTGCACCACGGTATAGCTCAGTATGCCCTTTTTGTCTGCCAAAACCCTTCACTTCTGATGCCGTCATTCCAGTAACCCCAATATCTGATAATGCCTGGCGAACATCCTCTAATTTAAAAGGTTTTATAATTGCTTCAATTTTTTTCATTTTTATTCCTCAGCAATAAATCTTGAAACGACACTTACTTTAACAGGAAATTCCCAACGACAATACTGTTTTGGAGAGCTCAAAGCTCAATTTGAGAACTATTTTCGACTTCTGCCGTAGCCAGAGGTAATCGGGTAACGCCTGTCTCGGCCAAATGCCCGTTCTGTAATCCGCACTCCGGGAGGTGACTGGCGTCTTTTATATTCATTGCTGTCAACTAACCAAAGCACTCGTCGAACGATTTCTCTTTCAAATCCCTGGGCTACAATATCTTCCAGCCCCATATCCCGCTCAATATAATTTTCAAGAATTTCATCTAATATTTCGTATGGCGGCAAAGAGTCGGTGTCTTTTTGATCGGGTGCCAGCTCTGCCGATGGTGGACGATCGATGACCCGCTGCGGGATATTCGCTGAAATACTGTTCCGGTATTCGGCTAAGCGAAAAACCAGGGTTTTTTTGACATCTTTCAATACATCATAGCCACCCGCCATATCGCCATACAATGTCGAATAGCCCACCGCCATCTCACTTTTATTACCCGTGGTTAATACCATTTTCCCTTTTTTATTGGAAATGGCCATTAACAACAAGCCACGACAGCGAGCCTGTATATTTTCTTCGGTTGTATCCACCGCTTTGCCAGCAAATTCTTCAGATAACAGCTCTATAAAACTATTAAACGGTTTCTCAATAGGAATCACTTTAAACTCAACCCCTAATAGTTCAGCCTGCTCTTTTGCATCTTCGACACTCATATCCAGGGTGTAACAGGATGGCATCATTACAGCTTCAACGTTATTCGCGCCGAGGGCATCAACCGCGATACTCAAGGTTAATGCAGAATCAATTCCTCCTGATAAGCCGATTACCACACCTGGAAATCCATTCTTATTCACATAATCCCGGACACCGGTAACCAAAGCCTGGTAAACACTGGCTTCTTCGCTCAACACGGGAACTAGCTCTGAAGACAATGGGGTTATAGAATCACGGTCAAAATCAACCGTTACCAGTGTCTCCTCAAAAGCGGGGAAACGATGGGATAATTTTTCATTGGCATCCATAACGAAAGATTGACCATCGAAAACCAGCTCATCCTGTCCTCCCACCATATTGGCATAGACGATGGGGACTTTCACCTCACTCACTCGTTGACGAATTATTTCTTCACGTTTACGCCATTTCAGACCATGAAACGGTGAGGCATTCAGATTGAGAATTAACTGGGCACCGGCATCAACCGTATTTTTTACCGGCTCTGAATACCATATATCCTCGCAGATACAGACACCGAGCTTAATCGCCTTAACGCTAAAAACACAACTTTGATTCGACGAAATAAAATAACGCTTTTCATCAAATACGCTGTAATTGGGTAAATAATTCTTCCTCGCCACCATGTCACAGCTACCGTTCTCAAGTACTGCGACTGCATTATAAATTCCATTTTCTGTTTTCTCGGGAAAACCCACTAAAGCGACAATTCCCTCTACTTTTTGGCTGATTTTCTCTAAAGCGACTGAGACTCGCTCATACATGCCGGGGCGCAGTAATAAATCTTCAGGGGGATAACCGGTAAGTGCCAGTTCAGGAAACACCACCACATCGGCCTGCTTTTCGTCACGCGCTCGCAGAATCCATTCAATAATTTGTTCCGCATTGCTTTCTATATTGCCAACCAATAAATTGATTTGTGCTATTGCAATTCGCAAGGTGTTCTCTGAGTCTGATGTAATTTGGGGCATAATATAAATAGTCGTTTAAATGTATTATCAAGGCGAAATATAAGCTACAACCGTTCCAGGAACAACTTAAGCACAACTTTTGATGAAAAAAGACCTATTTTTACCCGCTAAACATGGCTAAAGTGAATTTATTCATAAAAAATATCGCCATCTGTAAAATCTACCGTTACTATTAAGGTACGTCCATTTATTAATATCAAAAAACTATGAACCTGATTCGTCTTATTGTTATTGCATTAATTATTTACCTACTTATCCAGATCGTTAAACGTTGGCTTGCCAATAAAAATGCTCAGGCATCATCTCAACAGGATAAATTAAAAAACATGGTGCGCTGTAAAGTATGCCAGTTACATATTCCCGAAGCAGAAGCATTGCAACGTGATGGGGATTTTTTCTGTAGCCAGGAACACTTAAACTTAAATAGCGAACAGGATTAAATGCAGGGCAATTTTTCAAAACAACCTGCTTATAATCCACTGTTTCATGATGATGTGGCTTATACATGGGGGCCACTCAATTTTCTAAACCTGTATCGATTGCTTATTTCAGGTTTATTCGTCACCTTTTACTTTACCGGCAACCCGTTTCCACAACTCGCCTCGCATAATGCTTACCTGTTTTATGGTGCCAGTGGTGGCTATCTAATTGCTGCCTTAATTTTTGGCATGATGATCAGAATACGAACGCCTGATTTTAATATACAAATTTATAGCCAAATTATAACTGACATAATATTCACTACCTTGCTCATGCATGCCAGTGGTGGTGTTCAAAGTGGTATCGGAACCCTGATCATTATATCCATTGCCGGCGGCAGTATTGTTATACGCGGGCGCCATTCCCTGCTGTTTGCCTCTATCGCCAGCCTGGCAATATTATTTGAAGAGTATTATAACGAGCTCGAAGGTATCTACTTACCTGGCAATTCGCTGCAGGCCGGTATTTTAGGCGTTACTTTTTTTACCACGGCAATAATCACGCACTACGTCGCCAAACATATTCGCGAAAGCGAAGCACTTGCCTTAAAACGCGGTGTAGATCTGGCGAATATGTCGCAATTAACCGAGCATATTATTCAACGGATGCAAACGGGAATTATGGTTATCGATCAGTACAACCGTTTACGACTGATCAATGAATCAGCCTGGCATATGCTGGGAATGCCATCGGTCATTAATAACCCATACATATCAGCCTTAAACAAAACCTTAAATGAAAGTTACAATAAGTGGCAGGATGACAACGAGGTTATTTCAACCCCAATACAGTTATCACCAGAACATCCAAGCCTGTTACCCCGCTTTGCTAGACTTAGCCAGGAAGAGAACCCGGCAACACTGATTTTCCTGGAAGATGCCTCTGCCATGTCACGTGAAGCACAACAATTACAACTAGCGGCATTAGGCCGCTTAACAGCCAGTATCGCTCATGAAATTCGCAACCCACTTGGTGCAATTAGTCATGCTGGACAATTACTGGCAGAGTCTCCCAATATGGACAAGGCCGATTTACGCCTGACACAAATTATTGCTGACCATTCAAAAAGAGTGAATACAATAATTGAAAATGTCATGCAACTTGGTCGTGGTAATCAAAGTTATCCGCAGTTAATTAAGCTAAAGGATTACCTGGAAACATTTCTCAATGATTTTATGACCAGCAATCAAAGCCAAAGAGATGATTTTCTTATTAACCTTCAGCAAGACGATATAGAAGTGCGCTTCGACCCCAGTCACTTACAACAGATACTAACTAACTTATGTGAAAACGGCTTACGCCATAGCGTTGAAGATGAAAACTCAAAAGAAAAATATAAAATCGAATTCAATGCCGGTATTTCAGATAATAACAATCGTCCTTTCCTTGATATCATTGATCATGGCTCTGGAATCGATGATGAAACGGCGGCACATATTTTTGAACCTTTTTATACTACAGCAGATACGGGTACAGGATTGGGCTTGTATATTTCACGCGAATTGGCAGAATGTAACCAGGCACACTTAACTCTTTTACAAAATGAGGAACAAGGAAGTTGTTTCCGGATAACTTTCTCTGACCCTCGCAGACAAATGTATTGAACAGATGAGTCAAACTACGCATACCGCTCTTATCGTTGATGATGAACCTGATATTCGTGAATTACTGGATATCACGCTGTCTCGCATGAATATTTCAACTGTCAGTGCAGAAAACATTACTCAAGCTAAGAAACTTTTGTCAGAAAATAATTTTGACCTTTGTTTAACCGATATGCGCCTGCCTGATGGAAATGGTATTGAGTTAATTAAGTACATCCAGGAAAACGTTGCCCGCTTACCCGTAGCAATGATTACCGCTCATGGCAATATGGAATATGCTATTGAAGCCTTGAAGTCCGGCGCCTTTGATTTTGTCTCTAAACCTGTCGATCTTAATATTTTACGTAACCTAGTTAATACCGCACTTAAACTCTCCTCAGCAGAAAGCAAAACGCTGGAAGAAGCAGGCACTGAATCCTATGGCCTACTGGGTAAGTCAAAAGCCATTATCGAAACAAGAAAAAAAATACAAAAATTATCCCGCAGCCAGGCACCCGTATACATCCATGGAGAATCAGGTGTTGGCAAGGAACTGGTCGCCCGACTAATTCATGAACAGGGGCCGCGTGCCGATCATGCATTTGTTCCTGTTAACTGCGGCGCAATTCCTTCTGAACTGATGGAAAGTGAATTTTTTGGCCACAAAAAAGGCAGCTTTACCGGTGCAACCAGTGATAAAGAAGGTTTATTTCAGTCTGCCGATGGCGGGACCTTGTTTTTAGATGAGGTGGCAGATTTACCGCTGGCGATGCAAGTAAAACTTCTACGCGCGATACAAGAAAAAGCGGTTCGCCCAATTGGTGGTCAACAGGAAATCGCTGTCAATGTTCGTATCCTGAGTGCAACACATAAAAATTTAAACGAGCTGACTGAAAAAGGTGAATTCCGTCAGGATCTATATTACCGAATTAACGTTATTGAACTCGAAGTACCCAGCTTGCGTGACCACGCAGAAGATATTCCGATCTTAGCTAGTTACTTATTAGAAAAGATAGCCAGCGAATGGCAAACTGAAACACCAAAGCTCAATAAAGATACTATAAAAGCATTAAATGAATATTCATTCCCCGGTAACGTGCGGGAACTAGAAAATATTCTTGAACGTGCCATGACCTTGCATGAAAACCAGGTTATTACAAAAGAAGACCTTCAACTGCCAGATAATACCGCCAGTAACACGACAAGCCAGGATAGTCTTTCAGAACAAGAACTCTCTCTTGATCCAACTTTGAATGAAAAAGAAAAAGAAGTGATTCTAAAAGCATTAGAAAGAACTAAATACAACAAAACTGCCGCTGCGAAATTACTTGGTATATCTTTCCGGGCTTTACGTTATCGATTAAAGAAGCTCGGGATAGATTAAGTTTTTCTAAAATATTAACGCCATAGTTTAAAGCTGCTATTTAATTGCACTCGTCCACTGCTATCTTTCGCACCTAAAAAAGCAATCGCCTGCTCTAAGGAACTTCCCGCTTCACGGCTAGCCAGCTTCGCTGATACAGTAAACAGGCCATTTTTTTTCAGGCTTAACTGCCCCGAAATATTCAGTGGCCCACCGGTATCTTTTATTTTTCCTGATGTAGCCCCTTCATTCTCCGCACGGAAATTGATAGCAAAATTCCCCAAAACTTGTTGTTGTGGTGAAATCATCGCGAGACTACTTAAAGACAGTTTACCATTGAGTCCAATATGATTATTTTTGTGAAAATAAGATACCGGGAAATAACCTGAAGCTTTGCCATCATAAGAAAATGGCATGCCGTAAGTTAACGGTTGTAATAATGACAAATCAACTGAAAAGCGTGTTTCCTGTAACTCAATTTTCCCTGAATATGAAATAGTCAACTCGGTATTAAGGAACTGTTTATTATTAACAACCGAAATATCCGAAGAAAGTTCAGCCAGCAATAAGTTAAATGGACTAAGTTCCCAGTTAACCGTACCCAACGACACGCCTCGATACCTGACCTGTTGTAATTTACCTGACCAAACAGAACCAGAGACGGTGCTATACGATAGGTTAGCGGGTAAAGTGACTGAAGATAGAACAATGCTTGCAGGTAAATTTACGATCAAAAATAACAAGTATAAAAAAAATGTTATAACGAGGTATTTAAACTGTTTCTTATTAAACGAAACATAGGATCTGATATCTGATATATCCATTATGATTCTAAAAACACGCGTACATTAACCAGGCCAACTGCCTCTGTTTGTTCTATATTTATTTCATTAACTAATAATCCATGCTTAGCTTCAATCAATGCTAACCATTTTATTAATTCATCAAAGCTGGCACTTTCAAACCATACCCGAACCCCGGACTCACCTTCAGGCTGAACCCTTTTCATGACTGACGCTAAACCTGAACTACGTGCGCTGCGATCAATGGTACTCAACACAAACTGTTTTCCCTGAGGACGTTTTGAAAGAGGTTGCCCTCCCTGTAGTTGTTTGACTTCTAATGCAGCGGAATGCATCCATGCCAGTGTTTCAGTAGCAGACGTGACATTTTTCTTATTTTTTGTGTACTGACTGCTAATGGGTTCTATGATAATTAAATACAGCAAAAATACCGTCACCACTGCTGCTGCAATCTGCACCATGTGACGTTCACGTTGGCTTAAAGCTAAAAACCATTCTTTCATCACTCAGCTCCCACTATTTGTATTCGAGCAGTCACTGTTTCTTTGCCTGAAGATGCATTTTGAACTTCAACCTGGTAACCCTTTTCGCTAGTTAATTGTTCTTTCAGTTTATCGAGCCCCTGTAAACTTGCTATCTGCATTTCAATATTTATACGACCGTCATAATAACGTAATGATTTAATATTGAGTCCTTTAGCCTTTGAAAATATTTCGGCGCTTCCCGATAACATTTCGCTAAAACTACGGCCACTTTGACCTTTACGTTTCTTTAAAATATTTAGTTTTTGTTGCATTTGCGCCTTAGCATCAATAACCCGGCGCGATTCAGGAAATGTTCTCTTATAAATAGCGGTAATTTTATTATTTAATACTTTATTTTGTTTACTCAAATGGATGTAATCATAAATAAACAAGCCACCCTGAATACCTAACCAGAGTAAAAATAATGCCGCAAGGGGTAACCAGGTTTTTCCTGTCTCAGACCAGTTTTTCTTCTTTTTATATGAACCCTGTAAAAATGACTCTAATGGCTCACTATCAGTTTCTTTTGCACAGGAAATAAAATTAAGCGACTCAACATCAATGATGCTTGATGCATTGTTAATATCAGTTGCAGATTTCATTTTTTCACTATTAAATAAAACCCGAGTACCATCAGAAAACAAGGTATTCTCTTCTTTTAATAATAAATAATCTGCAGTCATAACATCCGCATGTATTCCTGCATGTTTCAATTGCGCTACAACAGATTCAAAATAGGCTTTGTTAATAACAGCAACATTATATTGATTATCAGCCTGCCCGGTTTTTGATTTATTGATGGCAAAATACAATACA
>CAMYJG010000016.1:0-27152 GCA_947258695.1 uncultured Ectothiorhodospiraceae bacterium
ATCAATCAAAAAATCGTTTGAAGATAATAATTTAAAAGGCAAGGGTGGTTATTATCATTATGTTCGCGATGGTGTTAACCGTTATGCCTTAATCTATGGTGCATATAAAACTGTGGCTGAAACCAATATTGCAATGAAAAAGCTGCCTGAAAAGTTAAAAAAGAAAACGCCCTGGGTTAGAAAAATTAAATCATTACAAAAAATCAGTAAATAATAAAAACCTACTTTTTAAGTAATCCTAATTAACGCTATACAAATTAAATTTATATCTAATCTCATCAAAAAACTTCTGTATTCACATTTATCTGTTTTAAATATTATCAGTTGAGATAATATTTATTTATATATTCCTGTTATATCAATTACATGATTTAAAGTTTTTGAAACTTTGTCCGAAATATTAAATACAATATACAATATTCATTATCTATAGAATCTCTATGTGAAATCAGGATATATAACGGAATGAAAATATGATGGAACAACGAATAGTATCCTTATTAATGTTATGTATTACTAGTGTCTCACATGCAGATTTAAGCACATCAAACGATTTACTCCAGGAGCTTGAATGGCTAAAAGCAGAAGCTTATGTCACCACGGCGTCTAAGAAGCGCGAAACGGCTCAGGAAGCGCCTGCAAATATCGCGGTATTAACCCGAGACCAAATCGAGTCACTAGCTAGCTTTGATTTATATGAAACAATGAATTTTATTCCGGGTATTTCTACCGTGGAAACCTATTGGGGATATACAGAGGTTGTGTTCAGGGGAAACTACCAGGAGCACTACACTAATAAAAGTTTATTTATGGTGAATGGCCATTCATATTGGGGCGGTGTATATGGTAGCTATCACCTTGAAAGCATCCCAATGAATGTGATTAAGCAGCTGGAAGTGGTTAAAGGACCGGGCTCTTCATTATACGGTACCAATGCGTATGCCGGCGCTATCAACCTGATTACATTAAAAGGTGAAGATCTTAAAGGCGGCAACATTAGTGTTAAAGCGGGTTCATTTGATACTACTGAAGTATCAGCCGTTTATGGTGATAAATCCAATGATTTGGATTATATATTCGCAACCAGCTTTAGAGAAAGAGGTGGTTTTCCATACGCTGTTGACAATGATGAATTGAGCAATTCCGGTACATTTGATTATCAAAATGATGTGGATAATTTTTATGCTCAAGTATCGAATAAAAAATTTGAACTGACTGCGTCTTACTTTAGCCAGGACAAACAGAAATTTGGTGTTGTACCTATTTTAGGTTGGGGTGGTATTACCAACTTCAGTGGTTATTATATTGATGCAAAATATAAAAATGAATTTTCAAAAGTTCTTTCACTAACCACGAATGTTTTTTACGATAAGATTGATAATGATATAGTGCTGGATACATTCTCTGTTTTCGGGAAAACGACCGCGAAAAATAGTGCAGGAAAACAAGGTATCGAAATTATTGCCCAGTATAACCCGGAAAAAGACTTTAATATTACCGCGGGAGCTGTTTATACAAACTATTTTTCAGATCCATATGAAGCTTACCAGGAAAGTACCGGTAACCTGGTAGGAACACTCACACCTTTTAGTGAATATCATTCAAATAATGAGCAAGCGGTATATGCACAAATGGATTGGCATACCAGCCCTTCAGTTAAGTATGTTGCGGGTTTACGATACACCAATAATAATGACTCAGGTGATGATATTTCTCCAAATATTGGTTTAGTTAACGAGATAACGGACAATGGATTTTTAAAAATACTTTATGGTGAAGCATTTAGATCGCCATCTTTTTTTGAAAAATATGCTGAGGCTTCGCCTGTCATACTTGGTGATCCTAAGCTAAAGCCTGAGAAAATTAAAACATTAGATATTGTTTTTGATTACACCTATGAAAAATCAAAAAAAATCATTCTAGATTTCTTCTATCTCGATACAGATGACTCAATTGAAAGGGTTGATGCTACAGTGACTAACCCACCCTATGGGCTTAAATATGATAATAGCCAGGGACATACTACCTATGGCCTGGAAGTATCATGGGAAGGAAATATTTCGCCTACGCTTTCTGCTTTTGTCAACGCAACTCTTATGGATGGCGAAGAAAAACAAACTAAAAATGACATTGCCTTTTTAACCAAAAGACAGGTAAATTTTGGCATTAATTGGAAATACGGCGACCTTTTAACCTTTTCGGGTAACATTCATTATACAGGAGAAAGAAAAGACAATGATTCGTCAGTCGTTGTTGATGACTATAGTTTAATCAACCTGCAGGTAGTATACGCAGCGACTAAAGATATCAGAATTTTATTATCAGTTAATAATTTACTTGATAAGGACTACAGTTATCCTGAGCATATCAGGCAAAATATCGATGATGTGCCCGGTGGTCAGGGACGTGCGGTTTATGGAAAGTTTGAATGGCATTTTTGAATATTAAAAGCTGTTTGACTAATTATAGTTTAAGTTGCTCTTTATTATTGAATGCTGCTGTTATTAATATAACACACGCAGAATCCATGATTTTTTTCTACAACCCTGAAACCAACATCAATAATTTTAGTTTGCTAAAAAGGTCATTTGATAGTTACCTGTCTAAACATGGTGAATATTATTTTCAGCCATTTCGAAATCGTTCAACCTTTGAAAAACATGCCTTGTCTGATGATAAAAGCATCGTAATTATGTCGAGCTGGCACTATAACGTGCTGCCAGAGGAAATCAAAAACAAGTATATTCCTTATATGGTTTCGACACATAACGGAAGTTACACCTACAAAAAGGTACTGGTGACAAATATTAATTCACCCTCACTAGATAAGCTGAAAGGAAGCCGTCTCGCTACATCAAGTAGTATTGAGTACACACAGGAATTACTCTCTTCGATACTTGGTAAAAAATCGACAGAGCTGGTTGGTAGTATCAATATTCTTAAAGTACCAAAAGATATTGACGCACTTATGTCAGTTTCTTTTGGCCTGGCATCCGTTTCGCTGACTAGTGAAAGAAATTTATCAAATTATAATAAGATAAACCCAAATCATAGTCGCAATCTTAACGTCATTAAAACCAGTAATGATTTATTACGTCCTTTAGTAATAGTGCCTCGTAATAAAGTAGATGAAACCACCAACCTGGTTTCTGTACTTAACTCAATGGTAAAAGAAGAGTCCGGCAAAACCTACCTCAAAATGATTGGTGTCGATTCATGGGTTAAGGTAAACAAAAAAATTCAAAGGAGGTATCTAAAATGATATTTCCTATTATGGTGAAAAATATACTCAAAAATATATTGGTGATAAATCTATTACTGTTTATTACTTATATTTCTAATGCTGCTGCGCAAGAGAAGGATGCAAAAATCCTTATAATTAACTCGGATAGTAAGATAAGTAAATATACAGAGGCTGTACGTGGTTTTGCTGAAAATTATAACCAGGGTATAAAAATAGTCCACCTGGATAACCCTAGAAGTATGAAAAACCTTGCGGTTACTATTTCAGAGTACCAGCCAAGCTTAATTTATTGTATTGGTTCAAAATCATATATCTTGACGAGAAAGCACGCAAATAAGGATATACCTGTCGTATTTTCATCAGTGTTAGGATGGCAGCGATTATCTATGAATAACATTACCTATGGCATTGATTCTGAACTCCAGGTAAGACACCAGTTATCTATCGTTCGACTATTGCTTCCTGATATTAATAAAATTGGAATTCTTTATAGTGAAAGGTTCCGCAGTAACTGGGTAAAATCAGTTCTCCCTGTTGCAAATGAATTAGGCTTCAGAGTTAATGCGGTGCCTGTTAATAAACCTGTAGATATAGAAGCTGGTTTAAAAGAGCTTGTATCTAAAGTAGATGTTCTTTGGTTGGTTGCTGATCCTGTTGTGTTATCGTCAGTTGAAAATGTTAACGCTATATTTAAAAACACTAAAGAACAAGAGCTGCCCGTTATTGCTTATAACGCAACATTTATCAAGCATGGGGCATCATTAGCTTTGTCATCTGACTCTTACACAATGGGAATTCAGGCTTCATATTTGGCCAAGGACATCCTTAAAGGTAGTGATGTTTCTGGCAAAGTTCAGCAGCCGATTGGTTCAAATGTAATTCTGAATTTAAAAGTTAACCGGGAGTTTGGCGTTAAGATTAATGATAGTGCGTTAGACTCAGTTAATGAAATTATCCAATAATGGTGTTTAAGTGAAACTTGGGATTCGTCAAAAGTTATTATTAATGATGCTGGGAACTATTATCGTCCTGCAGACGGCATCGTTTTTTTTGCTTGTAACCGAAGAGAAAAAAACTTTACAGTCCGAGCTTGCTAAACGTGTTTTATTAATTAAAGAAAACCTGGTTAAGCGTGCTGAAACACTTGGCGACAACCTTAGCTTGGTTGTTGAAGAAAGTATTGCCTCATATGATCTTTATCGTATGACCGAGGTAATAAATTCAACCGTTAAGAATGATGTTTTGCTTGATTATGTCATTCTTATGAATGCTAAATCTGTTGTCTTTGTTCACACTAAAGATCCATTGTTGGCGCATAAAAAATTATCATCTAAAGAAGATATTTTTGCATTAAATGCAACAGAAGTTGTATATCAGGAATATGATAATAAAAGCGGTAGTTTTCTTGAGCTAGTAAAACCGATTAGTATCAGTGTTAATAAGTGGGGTGTATTAAGGCTTGCTTTTAATCTCAATGTTGTTAATAAGGAAATCGAAAAGTCATCTAAAGAGCTGGAACAAAGGATAAATGAGATTATATTGCAGTCAATATTTACCACTTTTGCATTGGTTTTCCTCGGGGCGGTATTTGTCAGCTTGTTTGCAAATAAAATTGTTCATCCTTTAGAAACTCTAACCAATACGGTTCATCTGATTTCTGATGGGCGGCCTCATTATAAAAAGATTGATGTTGGAAATTCAAATGATGAAGTTGGAATATTAGCTGAAGCATTTAAGCGTATGATTCAAAATGTTACACAAAGTCATACTGAGCTTGAGGAGTTAAATGCCACTCTTGAAGAAAAAGTTAAGCAGAGAACGAAAATACTTGAAGAGCAATCTGAAGCCTTGATACTGGCAAGAAATGAAGCTGAATTTGCTAATAAATCTAAATCCATGTTCCTCGCTAATATGTCTCATGAGTTACGTACCCCTCTTAATGCAGTCATTGGTTATAGTGAAATGTTAATTGATCAAGCACAGGATGAGGGTTTTGATGCTATCACGCCTGATCTAAATAAAATAAATAGTGCAGGGCATCATTTGCTTGGTTTGATAAATTCAATTCTTGATCTTTCAAAAATTGAAGCAGGTAAAATGGAAGTTTTTTTCGAGAAATTCAAAGTAGAAGATGTTGTTAACGATATAATAGCGACAATCACTCCATTGATTGAGAAAAATGAAAATACTCTTTCTGTTTCCATTTCAGAAGAAGTGGATGTTTTATGTTCCGATATAACTAAGGTTAAACAAATGTTATTTAACCTGTTGAGTAATTCCAGTAAGTTTACTGAAAAAGGTATAATTTACCTTGATGTTTCTCCGTGCACTGAATCAAAACAACAATGGTACTGTTTCTCGGTAAAAGATTCGGGAATAGGTATGTCCAGTGAACAGGCAGAAAAACTCTTCGAGCCATTCACCCAGGCTGATGCATCAACAACTAAAAAGTATGGTGGTACAGGCCTGGGCCTGACTATTTGTAAACAGTTCAGTGACCTGCTTGGTGGGAAAATATCAGTCACCAGCGAAATAAACCAGGGAGCAGAGTTCCAGATAAAACTCCCCATTAGAGACAAACGTTGTGATGAAGTGACTGATGAGAACAGTAAACTAAGCAGAGTCGATACTGATGAAGTAACCTAGGAAGTTAGTTAAGTGTTGTAACCTGAATTGCTCTCGGCCATCTTTGGTCTTCGCAATACTCAAATGTTCTGTTTGCATCGCTCTCAGCCTTCCTTGGCTTACTCGAAATAAAAACATCCTCTTTTCAACCTGTCACGCGATTTCTAATCCACATCGCTGCTACGCGTCCGCAAATCCTCTGCTCTTGGCTCTACATGCTTATTCTGTCTTTAAATTTAACCGGCTGCTGCCCGACAGGCAGGGATCACAGACGGCGGGTCTGGTAAGTTTTAGCGGATCAGTCCCAGACGTACCTTTCTCGCGATCTTATGTTTGTGACCCCTGGAATCTGGGAGCATAAGCACTCACCAGGCAGAGGGCTTTAAAACTGGTTATTAAGCAGCTAAAGCGTAGTTGTCGTCGTTTGCAACTATAAGTGTTACAGCTAATTTTACGAGCTAATCTGTCACTCGGCATGCACCTCAAGTTTCGCTATCCACGTCGAAGCCGTGTCGCCCCCTTAAAGTTTAGAACTAAAGTATAACCATTAGTCCCAAATCTATTATATCAGAACTAACACTATATAAATAAAGGCTAATTAGCCTAATTTCAATACTAAAATTATAAAATATTGATTTTTATGAGATAAAAGATCTCATCAGCTTCTAAATTAGGTGAGAAATCCACAAAAGTCGTGATAATAAGCGCGATCACACTTTTATTTCTAATAAATGTCAGTTTTGCACTCATTTTAACACCGAATTCTTGTTTAAGGTATTCACTTAGCCAGCCGATATAAAACAAAGAAATATCTATTATTTACTCAGGTTTAGCATGGCAAAAATAAAGGTTAAAGACTTAAGTGTCGGCATGACATTAATTGCCGATGTTTGTGATCTCAATGGACGTTTTTTATTGGGCGAAGGTTGCGAGATTAATGAAAAACACATCAAGGCTTTAAATGCCTGGGGGGTAATAAGTGCTGAAATCAGGGATGAAGATATGCCAGTAAATAAAAATGCTTTGACAATCTCGCCTGAAATATACAACACGATAGAACAGCAGCTGGCTACCCGGTTAATCCACAACAAGTTGGATCATCCTTTTATTGATGAATTACAAAAAGAATCAATTCGTTTTTTTGTTGAACAATTAAAAGGATAATTCATGGCATTAGATGCTGAACAGATAGTAACTAAAGTATTAAATGTAGCAGCACTCCCTGCAGTTGCTATAAAATTTAGTGAAGCAATTAAAGATCCTTTAACATCAAACCAGTTGCTAGAAAATATTATTTCGGAAGATTTAGCAATTGCCTCTAAAGTTTTAATGATCGCTAACAGTGCATTATTTAACTTCCCTTCAAAAATCGACACGATAACTAAAGCAATTACGATTATTGGACAAAAACAAATGAGTCAAATCATTTTGAGTTGTTCAGTAGTTAAAATGTTTAACGAAATCCCCCAGGATGTGATCGATATGGATATGTTCTGGAGACATAGCATTGCAGTTGCAACGGCTTCCCGCATATTGGCGACATACCGGCGTGAGCAAAATATCGAGAAGTTTTTTGCTGCTGGCTTATTACATGATATTGGTAAGCTGATTCTATTTGTAGAAGCGCCAAAATATGCCAATGAAGTTATTACAAAATGTGCAGAATCTAATGACTTGATGCACAAGGTAGAAAAAGAAGTATTAGGCTTTGATCATGCAAAACTGGGGGCGTTGTTATTAAAGAAGTGGAAGTTACCAGAAGATGTTGTTTCAACCGTTTATCATCATCACATGCCAAGTATTGCACCAGGTGAGATTATTGGACCAAGTATTATTCATATAGCAGATATAATAACTCACGCATTACAGCTTGGTTCAAGCGGTGAACGATTTATACCGACTTTAAATGAAAAAGCGTGGGATGCATTAGACCTTGATGTTGATATTTTAAGTACAGTCATCGATCAGCTAAATGTACAACACACTGAAGCTGTTAATTATATCCTCGGGTTATCATAGTGGATGATATAAACAGCAAGGAACTTAATCATATATATAACTTTCTGCATGAAGGTATTTCATCTGTTGTTTCAGTTAGCAATGATCTCTTATCATTAACTAAAGAAAGTACGATAGATGATGTTCTGGACTTAATAACCGAAAAGATAATATTACTAAATTATTTTGATTCCTTTGCATTTTATGAGATTAAAGATTTAATAGATTTTCAATTAACACATTGCCATCCACAATCTGCTCAACAAGAAATCGATAAAGATGTCGAGTATTATATCGACAACGGCACTTTTTCCTGGGCACTAAATAATACCCGACCGATTGTTGTTCACTCTCCTGTTTCTGGTCACAACCAGGCCCTGGTGTCTCTTTCGACTAAGCGAAGTATACACGGAATGTTTATTGCAAATGCTAAAGATAAAGGTGAAATTCAAGGTGTAACTCTTGATATTTTACAGCTTATTATTTCTATCGTCGTTTTTAGTATTGATAATCTTCAGCTGGTCGAGCAGTTAACGGATTACACTCATAATCTCGAAAAAAAGGTGACAGAAAGAACCAAAGAACTCGAAGAAGCAAAGTTACGAGCTGAAGAATCTAGTAAATCCCGTTCGGAATTCCTGGCAAATATGAGTCATGAAATAAGAACACCAATGAATGGTGTTTTAGGTATGCTGGAGTTGTTAACTGAAACGACGCTAAATAAAAAACAAACTCACTATGTGACAACAGCACAAAATTCTGGCAACAATATGCTGGTCATACTTAATGATATATTAGACTTATCTAAAGTTGAGTCAGGAAAACTGGTTATTGAAGAAGAAGAGTTTGATCTATATGAAACGGTAGATAACCTGGCTTCAATATTTGCATCTGAATTACAGGCTAAAGGGGTTGAACTCATTGTTGATATTGATCCTGCCATACCAAAATGCCTGTTAGGCGGACAAACACGCTTTTGGCAGGTGGTAATGAACCTGTTAGGAAATGCTAAAAAGTTTACTGAAAAAGGAGAAATTTATTTAACCCTGAGTTTGAATGAAATTAAAGGTGAGGAAATTGATCTGTCGGTGAGTGTTAAAGATAGCGGTATTGGCATAGCTGAAAAATCATTAGCAAAAGTATTTGAGTCATTTGAACAGGCTGAAGTGAATACTACACGTCAATATGGTGGTACCGGGCTTGGCTTAACCTTGTGTAAAAAGTTGACTAACATGATGGGGGGAGATATTCATGTTATATCTACCCTTGGCGAAGGTAGTGATTTTTTCTTTAATGTGAAAATGAAAAAAGTTGAATCTGAAGTTGATGATTATTTATTTGCACAAAAAAATAAATTTTATGTTATCTATGTCAGTGAAAATGATAAAACCTACAACGCGGTTAACTCGGTATTTGAGTCTGTTAATACAGAAGGTGTAATATGTGATTCATCTGTGGCAATAAAAAATGAGCTCAATGCACTTAATGACGATAATACAAATATTTTATTAATTGATGAAGCAACATTAATTAAGAATGAATGGCAGGCAGAAGAATTACGAAATAGGTATATCGCTTATGATGTTGATATAGTGGTTGTTTGTAACGAAGCTAACAAGGATAAATACCGTGATTATGTCGGAGTGTTAACAAAACCACTTTTGCCGGATAAATTATTCCAGTTTATGCAGTCAGCAATAGGTGAGACTGATGTCTCAGTCTCTGAGAAAAAAGAATTGGCTAAGTTTTCGGCTAAAGTTCTTGTTGTTGATGATAACGATGTCAATCAAATGGTAGCAACCGGCATGTTTAAAAATATCGGTTGTGATATTACGACTGCAGATAATGGTCAAGTCGCACTCGATATATTAAAAGATAATACATACGATGTAGTTTTTATGGATATAAATATGCCAGTACTAAATGGCTTTGACGCAACAAAACAGTTCCGACAAAACGAAGTCGAGGGTGAACATCTTCCTATTGTAGCTTTAACCGCGAATATTTTACCCGAAGATGTAGAATCTTATTACCAGGCAGGTATGGATGATTATATTTCCAAACCGTTTTCGACTGAAGACTTATCTAAAAAATTAGATAAATGGGCAAGTCATACTAAAATAGAACGGGATGAGCCTGCGATGTCAGCTACCTTAGCTATCGAAAATGAAAGCATAAATATTGAAGTTATTAACGAGCTCAAAAACATGATGGGAGAAGGCTATTCTGAGTTGGTGAATACCTTTCTAAACAGAAGTACAGAACTAAAAAAATCTATATTTACATACATAGACGACGATGAAAAACTGGTTAGTGAAGTGCATAATTTGAAAGGTAGTAGTGGGACGATGGGCGCTAAAAAATTATTTTCAATTTGCGAAAAATTTGAACTAGCATTAAGAGCAGGGAAAAAAATGGATAACCAAGCTGAGTTTAAAAGAGTCTCAGATGAGTTAGAAATTGTGCAAGCTTATTTAAAAGGATAATAATTAAGACGACTTCAGGATCCGTGCTTTTTCCCGTTTCCAGTCACGATCTTTTTCAGAAGCACGTTTATCGTGCTCTTTTTTACCTTTAGCTAATGCAATTTCCAGTTTGGCCCGACCATTTTTCCAGTACATGGCAGTCGCAACCAGGGTATACCCTTTACGATCGATAGCACCTACTAGCTTATCTATTTCTGAGCGGTGTAATAGCAATTTGCGTACACGGGCCGGTTCCGGGTGGATATGGGTTGAAGCGGTTTCAAGTGGGGTAATCACGGTAGAGCTTAACCAGGCTTCGTTATTTTTTATGAAAACATAACTATCACGAATCTGAACTTTACCCGCACGTAAGCTTTTCACTTCCCAGCCCTGTAATTCAATTCCGGCCTCAAAGCGCTCTTCCAGGTTGTAGTCATGCCGCGCCTTTTTATTCAGCACAATGGTATTGGAATGAGATTTCTTGTCTTTTTTCTTCGATTTACCCATAGCCGCGAATTATACAGACAATTCACATATCTGGCAGTTTTGTCTTGAGACAATGCAGAAGTTATCTAATAATAAGGTATAGTCTTTGGCGTATTAATAAGAATTGAAGACCTGGCTGAAAACCTATAGCGTCAACTAAAAATAAGGGGAAAGAGATAGTGAAAAATAATAAAAATGATTTTCACCTGCTACGAATCGTCATGACCTTACTTTTCATGATATCCAGCACGGTAGTGATGGCTGCTGAGCCTGTTGAAACTACTTCCACCTTAAATGATTTATTTGGTGTGATTAATGGCTATTTAGCAGCTGTATTCTTTTTTGACGTAATGCCCGGCGCGCAAAGTATGCCGTTTATTGTCGCCTGGCTAGTAGTGGGGGCCGTTTTTCTCACTTTTCGTATGAGCTTTATTAACCTTCGAATGTTTCGCCATGCTTACCAAATATTACGTGGTAAATACCAGGTGCCGGGAGCAGAGGGTGAAGTTACTTCCTTCCAGGCACTCACCACAGCACTGTCTGCTACGGTTGGCCTCGGGAATATTGCCGGGGTGGCGATTGCCATTATGATCGGTGGTCCAGGGGCAACATTCTGGATGATAGTGGCCGGTTTGCTCGGTATGACCTCAAAATTCACTGAAGCCACGTTGGCTCAAATGTACCGCGAAGTCCGACCAGACGGCCATATCATGGGTGGTGCAATGGAATACCTGTCGCGTGGCCTGGCTGAAAAAGGCTGGTCACAAACCGGTAAGGTTCTGGCTATTATATTCTGTATTTTGACGATTGGTGGTTCACTCGGTGCGGGTAATGCCTTCCAGGTTAGTCAGGCACTGGGTGCGGTTAAACAACAAATCCCCTTGTTTGTTGATATGCCGGAGATTTTTGGCATCATTATGGCGACCCTGGTTGCTATCGTTATTATTGGTGGTATTCGCCGTATCGCGCATACCGCTGAAGCCATTGTTCCAACCATGGTAACTATTTATCTGCTGGCATGTATCTGGATCATTTTAAGCAACGCAACAATGATTCCTGATGCCATTGGAAAAATTATCACCGAAGCCTTTACACCTGCTGCAGGTGTTGGTGGTTTAATTGGTGTACTGGTTCAAGGCTTTAAGCGAGCAGCGTTTTCAAGTGAAGCGGGTATTGGTTCTGCCGCTATTGCTCACGCAACGGCACGGGTTAAATACCCGGTCCGTCAGGGTATCGTGGCATTAATGGAACCGTTTATTGATACCGTGGTGATTTGTACCATGACGGCACTGGTTATCATTATCACCGGTGCATATAACAGCCCAGAAACAACTGAGCTGGTTGCAAACAAACAAGGAGCGGCGTTAACAGCTTATGCCTTTGGTACAGCTATCTCATGGTTCCCCATTATCCTTTCAATATCCGTAGTACTGTTTGCTTTTAGTACCATGATTGCATGGTCGTACTATGGTGAACGTTGCTGGACCTATATGTTTGGTGAGAGCTCAACCATGGCTTATAAGGTTATCTTTATTATATTTGTAGTGATTGGTTCAGTAACCAGTGCCAGTAATATTCTAGATTTTAGTGACCTGTTAATCCTGGGTATGGCGTTACCTAACTTCATTGGTTTATACATGTTGCACGGTAAAGTGCGGGAAGCATTATCAAGTTATTTAGCTAAGCTTAAAAGTGGTGAGTTGGATAAAGAAGTTCAATGAAACATGAATGGTCAAACCGACTCACTTTTATACTCGCTGCAGTAGGATCTGCGGTTGGTTTGGGAAACATCTGGAAGTTTCCTTACATTACGGGTGAGTATGGGGGAGGCGTTTTTATTTTCGCTTACCTGATATGTATTTGTTTAATCGGCATACCTATTATGTTGACCGAGATTGCGCTTGGTCGGCGCGGTAAGCAAAGCCCGGTTAATACCATTTTACAATTATCACAAATGTCCGGAGCACACCCAGCCTGGAGTATAGTCGGTTGGAGTGGTATGGCAGCCGGTTGCCTGATCCTTTCTTACTACAGTGTCATCGCGGGTGAAGTGATGGCCTATAGTTTTCGTGCCAGCTCAGGTGCATTCGTTCACCAATCGGTTGATGGCATTAAAGGGATATTAACCAATTTAACGTCTGATCCTGAAAAGCTGCTTGCCTGGCATACTATCTTTATGGGGTTAACTATTCTTTCCGTGTCCAGAGGCGTAAAAGGGGGAATAGAAAAAACCGTCTCCTTTTTAATGCCGGCACTATTTGTGTTGCTGATCTTATTGGTTATTTATGCAATGGGTTCTGGTGGTTTTACCCAGGCGCTTGATTTTATGTTTACCCCGGATGTTGATAAATTCTTTTATGCACGCAATGACTATGGTGAGTATTTAATGGATGCATCAGGTGAAAAAGTCTTCACCTGGAAGCCAATGATGGTAGCCATGGGGCATGCTTTCTTTACTTTGAGCTTAGGGATGGGCGCTATCATGATGTATGGCTCTTACCTGAACCGTCATGTTTCTATCGGACAGATGACCTTAACCATTGTTTTACTTGATACAGCGGTCGCATTATTAGCAGGTTTAGCTATCTTTCCATTAGTTTTTGCCAATGGCTTAAACCCTGCAGCAGGGCCGGGGTTAATCTTTGAAACCTTACCATTGGCTTTTGGTAGTATGTCAGCCGGAACATTTATCGGTACACTCTTTTTCGTGTTATTGTTTTTTGCAGCATTAAGTTCAGCGATTTCATTAATCGAACCAACGGTTGCCTGGTTAATAGAGACCAAAGGTATTCGCCGTATTAAAGCTACGGTATGGACAGGATTGAGTGTCTGGTTTATTGGACTGGCAACCATCTTTTCAATTACTGGAACAACAGTCGGTGATATTGTTGAAAATATTTTTGGAGATGTCGAATTAAAATCGGATATATTGAATTATAATCTTTTCCAGATCATTGATTTCATTACCGCAAGCATTATGTTGCCAGTAGGTGGCTTATTGATCGCCGTGTTTGCAGGCTGGGTGATGGATCGGGATTCGACCGAAAGAGAATTTTCTTTCCGCTCGCCTTATCTCTACCAGGTTTGGTATGTGATGGTGCGTTATGTCAGTCCACTCTTAGTTGCTCTTGTGTTTTTGAATATAATCGGCATCGTTAATTTTTAACCTAAAGTAGTAGTTATGACCACAATTAGTAAAAGTGCCCTGGTTGCTTATACGCCAGAGCAAATGTTTAAATTAATCGATGATATTGAAGCTTATCCTGATTTTTTACCCTGGTGTGGTAAGGCTACCGAGATTGAACGAGATGAGCGTAATGTTGAAGCCAGTATATTGATTTCACACAGCGGTCTCAACAAAGAGTTCACAACAAAAAATAGTAATACCACTTTTGAAAAAATTGAAATGCAGTTGGTCAATGGCCCATTTAAAAATCTCGATGGTGTCTGGTTGTTTGAACCACTGGGTGACGCTGCATGTAAAGTATCATTAAACCTGGAGTTTGAATTTTCCAGTAAAATCGTTAGCGCAAGCTTAGGCCCGGTATTTAGTAAAATTGCCAATAGCCTGGTTGATGCATTTATCAAACGCGCGGAGTCAGTTTATGGATAATGCCGAAAAAATATTTATTGAAGTAGTCTATGCTTTGCCTGAAGAACAGGTCTTACTGACGTTAGATGTTGATCAAGGTACAACCGTTGAGCAAGCAGTAAAACTATCCGGCATACTGGAAAAATATAGTGATATTGATCTGTCTAAAAACAAGCTGGGGATTTTTGGTAAAGTCACCAAAACAGATGAAGTGTTACGAGATAAAGACCGGATAGAAATTTATCGCCCGTTAATTGCCGATCCAAAAGAATCACGTCGAAAACGCGCTGAGAAGAAAGAGGCGAAGAAAAAGTAACCTGCTACTCTAAGGTGATTTTCGCGACCTGGCTGCCATCAATCTTCGTTAAGGTGTCACCTGTAAAATACAATGTGAGCAGTTTACGCTCAGCCTTGGCATGGCCTTTTGCCAGGCTATAAACATAATCCCAGCGATCTTTATGAAAAGGATCTTGTAGCAAAGCCGTGCCCATCACAAAGACAACCTGCTGGCGGGTCATCCCCACTTTAAGCTGAGAAATCTGCTTCTCGTCAAAGGTATTTCCCTGCTGAACATCAGGTTTATAAGCACAGCCAAGGATCATTTGGCTAAAAAACAAGCTAATAATAAGAATGCGAACTCTTCTCATTTACGTTCCAATATGCGACGATAAAAAACCGAATGATACTCTTTGAGACGAATAATGGATAGTAGTGAATTAAAACGTGCCGGCCTGAAAGCCACCTTGCCCCGACTCAAGATTCTTGAGTTTTTGGAAAATAGCGATGTGCGGCATATGAGCGCAGAAGATGTTTATAAAGCCTTGCTCGAGAGCGGCGAAGATGTGGGTTTAGCGACCGTGTATCGAGTATTAACCCAGTTTGAAGCTGCAGGCCTGGTGGTACGTCACCATTTCGAAGGCGGGCAATCCGTTTTTGAACTGGAGCAGGGCAAACACCATGATCATATTCTTTGTGTTAAATGTGGCAAGGTCGATGAGTTTATGGATGAAACCATCGAAGAGCGGCAGAAGAAAATAGCCAAGGAAAAAGGCTATGCCATGACTGATCATTCACTCTATATATATGGAGTGTGTGGGGAGTGCCAGAAAGAGGAATAGATTTTGTCATTCCGGCCTTGAGCCGGAATCTATTATTAAATTCGTCGGGGCTTGCCCGACAAGATAAACGTTAACTTACCTTACTCAGCATCTCTTCGGCATGAGAAAGAGTCTGATCAGTAATCTCAATCCCACCCATCATACGTGCTAATTCTTTAACCCTTAGTGGTTTATCAAGATAGTTTATCTGGCTTATTGTTGTAGCAGAGTCAGATTGTTTGCTGACTTGTAAGTGATGTTCTCCGAGTGCAGCAACTTGTGCTAAGTGAGTGACACAAATCACTTGTCGATGTTGAGCGAGTTCTTTAAGTTTGAGTCCAACAATCTCAGCAACACGGCCACCGATACCAACATCAACTTCGTCAAAGATAAGCGTCGGGATGCGCGTTGCTTCAGCAGCAATGACCTGTATGGCTAAACTAATACGCGAAATTTCACCACCGGAAGCAACTTTATTCAATGACTTGGCGGGTGAGCCTTTATTGGCGGCCACAAGGAATTCAACTTGTTCATTACCATTGGCATGAAATGCACCTGTTTCGTAAGTATTTAGTGCAACTTCAAATGCGCCGCCTTCCATACCCAGCTCTTGCATGTTTTCTGTGACTTTTGTTGAAAGTACTTTAGCCGCTTTGATACGACTCTTGGTTAATGCATTAGCAGCTTGTTGATAGGTTTTTGCTGCGGCTTCAATCTCTTGTTGTAATTGTTCCAGGTGACCATCGGCATTTTCTATCGAGTCGAGTTCTTTTTGTAAGCGGCCAAATAATTCAGGTAACTCATCGGGTTCAACCTGGTGTTTACGCGCCAGGTTATGAATGGTGCCAATGCGTTCATCGAGAAAACTTAAACGCTGTGGATCAAGTTCGAGGTTATCAACGTATTGATGTAGTTCACTGGTGGCTTCGCTGATTTGAATCATTGCATTATCAAGTAAACTGGCAATGTCATTGAGCTTGTTATCTTTTTTACCGAGTTGTTGTAACTCCTGGGTAAAGTGACTGAGTTGTTGTGAGATAGAACCGTTATCACTTTGCTCTAAGGCATGTAGCGTTTGTTCCGTTGTTTGGATTAACTGGCTGGCATTGGATAAACGTTTAAATTCAGTATCTAAACTATCAGACTCACCGATCTGCAAATTCAGCGTTTCAAGTTCATTAACCTGGTAACGAAGCAAGTCGAGTTTATTGTCTTGTTCGTTTTTGGCGGTACTGAGTTTTTTAAATTCAGTATTAAGTGCGTTCCACTTTTTAAAACTGTCAGCTACTTTGGTCACTAAATCAGAATGGTTTGCATAGTCATCAAGTAACTGTTGTTGTACATCTGCTTTCATTAACGATTGGTGTTCATGTTGGCCATGTAAGTCAACGAGCATTTCAGCCAACTCACGCAGTTGTTGTACTGTTGCTGAACGACCATTGATAAAGGCTTTCGACGGGCCTTTTTCACTCACGGTGCGACGGATAATACATTCATGTTCACTGTCGAGCTCATGCTCCTTTAACCAGTTCTCTGCATTCTTTGCTTTACTGGTATCAAAGGTAACACTGATTTCTGCACGACTTTCGCCATGCCGAATCACGGTGCTGTCAGCTCGATCACCTAACGCTAAACCAAGCGCATCAAGCAAAATAGATTTACCAGCACCGGTTTCACCGGTTAAAACCGAGAGCCCCGATTCGAGTTCGATATCGAGTGCCTCGACAATGGCAAAATTCCAGATGTGAATATGAGTTAGCATAGGTTGATTATTATATTAATTTTTGCCACTAAGGACACCAAGAACACAAAGAAAAACAAGACAAAACCACGGGGAAAAGAGGGTGAATTATTTTGATTTCCTTCGTGTTCTTGGTGCCCTTCGTGGCCCAGTTTTATTTTTAAAAGTGTTCGCCCCAGTGTAACTTGGCTCGGAGTATTTCGTAGTGATTATGTTTGCGTGGGTGAATCAAACGCACTACTTTTTCTTTTTTCTTGATGCTTATTTTATCACCGGAAACAACACCCAGGTTAATCTGTCCATCACAGGTCACCTGCGCATGCGAGTTTTGATTCTCTTTTACGATGATTTCAATTTCACTATCACCGCCAATCACGATAGGGCGGTAGCTCATGGTGTGCGGGCAAATGGGTACCAGCACCATGGCATCCATGTCCGGTTCTAAAATGGGGCCACCACCGGAGAGGGCATACGCGGTTGAACCGGTTGGGGTGGAAACAATCAGGCCATCCGAGCGCATGCTGTTGAGGAATTTACCATTTATATAGGTTTCGGTTTCGATCATGCGTGCGACTTCCCACTTATGGACAACCACATCATTAAAAGCATCACTTTCACTGGCGGGGTTTTCGCCATGCTCAATAGCAGTATTTAATAGAATACGGTGTTCTTCTTCAAAATCGCCATCGAGTATTTCATGCAGGCGTTCTTCCATTTCATTAGGAGAAATATCGACTAAAAAGCCGAGGCGTCCCAGGTTGATACCGAGCAAGGGGACTTCAAAATTGACCAGGCCACGGGCGGCATCCAGTAAGGTGCCATCACCACCTACAGTCACAGCGAGATCACAACGTTTGCCAATTTCGTGGCGGGTGATCACTTCCATATCATGATCTGTCATATTGCGCGCGGTTTCGCGTTCAAGGTAGACCGTGCAACCACGGGCTTTGAGTATGCGTGAAAGCGCCAGTAGAGTAGTTCCAACAGTGCTGTCTGCAAATTTTCCAATAATGCCAATGGTTTTAAAGCTGTTTTTTTGTTCTGCCATTAATCTACTATATTTTATTTTATGCTTTCTGGTTGTGAAGTGTGCCGTGAATCGACGTTATTTTAACTTGCTAAATTATCACAGGTAGAGCCAAATAAGCCAACTTTGATCGACTAGGCGAAAAGCTTGACCTGAAACATCGAAATCGGTAATTTGCATTAGCACTCAGTACACCTGAGTGCTATTTTTAGAGTATCTTAGAAACAAACCTGACGGATTAAACAGTGCCTACAGATTCACCCTTAAATAGTCTGAATGAGCGTTCTCAGCAATTATTCAAGGTGCTGGTGGAACACTACATCAACAATGGTCAGCCGGTTGCCTCAAAAGCCTTATCCAATGATGAAAAGATTAATTTAAGTCCTGCCACGGTGCGTAATGTCATGGCGGACCTGGAAGATTTGGGCTTAATAATTTCACCGCACACCTCGGCAGGACGAGTACCGACCCCACAGGGCTACCGCTTATTTGTTGATAACCTGGTGACAGTCAAACCGCTACGTGGCCAGGCAGTTGAAAAACTGCGTCAGGAAATGGGCATCGATGATTCGCAGGAAGGTTTGATTAATCAGGCCTCATCAGTGCTTTCTGGTATGACGAAAATGGCCGGCGTTGTGACTCTTCCCCGGCGTGAAGCGGTTATTTTGCGCCATATTGAGTTCTTGCCGTTAACCTCAAATCGCATATTGGTGATCCTCGTTGTGAATGAGCAAGAAGTGCAAAACCGGGTGATTCATACTGAGCGAGCATTTTCCGAGTCTGAATTATTGAAAACAGCCAATTACCTCAACCAGGAGTTTATCGGCCAAGATTTATCGCAAATTCGAGAGTCTGTACTGAATGTCATGAAACAGGAACGCGATGATATGCAACACATTATGAAAATGGCGATCCAGATGACCGATAGTGTGGTGGATGAGAAAAATAGTGATGATTTCGTCATGGCAGGGCAAACCAATTTAATGGATTACGCTGAAATGGCCAATATGGAGCAATTACGCCAGTTATTTGATGCCTTTAATGCTAAACGGGATGTTTTACACGTACTGGATCAGTCAATTCAGGCGGAAGGTATGCAGGTATATATTGGTGAAGAGTCGGGTTACTCCGCTTTTGAGAGCTGTTCGGTG
This sequence comes from uncultured Ectothiorhodospiraceae bacterium, assembly GCA_947258695.1. Lineage (GTDB taxonomy): Bacteria > Pseudomonadota > Gammaproteobacteria > UBA6429 > Thiohalophilaceae > JAGLTQ01. The sequence continues at coordinate 19,427 of CAMYJG010000016.1, forward strand.
ATTACTGCCCCCTACAAAGTTAGTGAGGAAGTGGTGGGTGTACTGGGGGTTATTGGCCCCACACGCATGGCATATGACCGTGTTATCCCGTTAGTCGATGTTACCGCAAAATTATTGGGATCACTCTTGAGTTCCGAATAAGTGTCCCCACATAAAGCACAGATATTATTTTTTCGGAGTTAGGAATGAGCGAATCAGAACAAAATCAAGACGTTGAGACTGAAATGGAAGAGACAGTATCTGAAGAATCAGCGGCTGAAAATGAAGAAATGAGCATTGAAGCATTACAAGCCAAGTTAGAAGAAGTACAGGCAAAAGCGGATGAAAACTGGGATCAGCTGGTTCGCACTAAAGCTGAAATGGAAAATATCCGCCGTCGCTCGGAACGTGACCTGGCCAATGCACACAAATTTGCCCTGGAAAAATTTGCCCAGGAATTACTGCCAGTTATCGACAGTATGGAAATGGGAGTCGCAGCTGCGCAGGATGAAAATACGGATGTCAGCAAGTTACGCGAAGGCACTGAAATGACATTGAAGATGTTTGAAAGTGCTATCGAAAAGTTTGGCATCCAGGGTGTTCACCCGCATGGTGAATCTTTCAACCCGGATCATCACCAGGCTATGTCGATGATTGACTCAGAAGAGCATGCACCAAACACGGTTATAGATGTTATGCAAAAAGGCTACTTACTAAATGAACGATTAGTACGTCCGGCTATGGTTGTCGTGGCATCAGCAAATAGCGGTAAAAATGACAAATAAATGATTTATTTAATAGGCAGCTCTTGAAGCTGTAGTAAATGACCCTATTAAATCAACAGTTAAACGAATTATTAATTTATTAAAGAAAATTAGATTTTAAAGAATATAAAGCGGAGCAGCAGATATGGGAAAGATAATCGGAATTGACTTGGGTACCACTAACTCATGTGTATCGGTAATGGATAACGGTAACGTTAAAGTTATCGAAAATAGCGAAGGCGATCGTACAACTCCTTCAGTTGTTGCATTCGCTGACGGTGAAGTTTTAGTTGGTCAATCAGCCAAACGTCAGGCAGTGACAAATCCAACAAACACAATTAACGCAGTAAAACGTTTAATTGGCCGTCGTTTTGAAGACGAAGAAGTTCAAAAAGATATCGCGATGGTGCCTTACAAAATTATCAAGGCAGACAACGGTGATGCTTGGGTAGAAGCAGAAGGTAAGCAAATGGCTTCTCCAGAAGTATCTGCACGTATTCTTCAAAAGATGAAGAAAACGGCAGAAGATTATCTCGGTGAAGAAGTAACTGAAGCGGTTATCACTGTACCTGCTTACTTTAATGACTCACAACGTCAGGCAACGAAAGACGCCGGTAAAATTGCAGGCTTAGATGTAAAACGTATCATCAATGAACCAACTGCAGCAGCACTTGCTTTCGGTATGGACAAGCAAGAAGGTGACCGTACGGTTGCAGTATACGATTTAGGTGGTGGTACCTTTGACGTATCAATCATCGAGATAGCTGACATCGATGGTGACCATCAAATTGAAGTGTTATCAACCAATGGTGATACTTTCTTAGGTGGTGAAGATTTTGATATGCGTTTGATGGACTTTTTAGTTGAAGAGTTCAAGAAAGAGCAAGGTGTTGATTTACGTAACGACCCATTAGCATTACAACGCTTAAGAGAAGCGGCTGAAAAAGCGAAAGTTGAGTTATCATCAAGCCAACAAACTGATGTGAACTTACCTTATGTAACAGCGGATGCTTCAGGTCCTAAACATTTAAACATTAAAGTAACACGTGCAAAACTGGAATCGTTAGTAGATGACTTGATTGCCCGTTCAATTGAGCCTTGCAAAAAAGCGTTAGCAGATGCCGGTTTATCAGCTTCTGAAATTAACGACGTGATTTTAGTGGGCGGCCAAAGCCGTATGCCTAAAGTGCAAGAGGAAGTTCAAAACTTCTTCGGCAAAGATCCTCGTCGTGACGTTAACCCTGATGAAGCGGTTGCCATGGGTGCAGCAATTCAAGGTGGTGTATTAGGTGGTGATGTTAAAGATGTATTGTTACTTGACGTAACTCCATTATCTTTAGGTATTGAAACAATGGGTGGTGTTATGACTAAACTCATTGATAAAAATACCACTATACCGACTAAAGCGAATCAAACGTTCTCAACTGCTGATGATAACCAGTCTGCAGTAACAGTACATGTTGTTCAGGGTGAACGTGAACGTGCCGATGCGAATAAATCTTTAGGTCGTTTTGATTTACAGGATATTCCACCAGCACCACGTGGTGTACCACAAATCGAAGTGACATTTGATATTGATGCCAATGGTATCTTAAACGTATCAGCGAAAGATAAAGGTACTGGTAAAGAGCAATCTATCGTGATCAAAGCTTCTTCAGGTTTATCGGATGAAGAAGTTGAAAAAATGGTTGCAGATGCAGAAGCGCATGCTGATGAAGATCGCATCTTCCAGGAACTGGTTACCACTCGTAACACGGCTGAGCAATTGATTCATGCAACTAAGAAATCAATGGAAGAGTTGGGTGATGACAAGTTAGAAGCGGGTGAAAAAGATAGTATCGAAGCCGCAATCAAAGACCTTGAAGAAGTACTTAAAGGTGAAGATAAAGAGGCTATCGAAGCGAAGACTAAAGCATTGTCTGAAGCTTCAGCAAAAATGGCAGAACGTCTCTATGCCGAAAAAGGTGCTGATGCTGCCGGTGCTGGTGCAGCAGGCGCAGCGGGTGCTGGTGCTGCAGATGCCGGCGAACAGGCTAAAGCAGACGATGATGTTGTTGATGCTGAGTTTGAAGAAGTCGACGACAATAAAAAATAAGGTTTAAATACCTTATGACCATACAAATGGCTGTATGATTTCATACAGCCTTTTGTGGTTTAGAAGAATGGCCAGTTTTAATAAGAATCAGAGTCATGGCTCTGATTCTTATTAAAACTCGATTAAACAAATAATTTAAGAAGTTATAGCTATGTCAAAACGCGATTATTATGAAGTTCTGGGTGTACAAAAAAATGCCAGTGAAGCTGAAATTAAAAAGGCATTTAAACGTCTTGCAATGAAACATCACCCGGATCGTAACCAGGATAATCAGGAAGAGGCAGAAGTTAAGTTTAAAGAAGCTAAAGAAGCGTATGACATTTTAAGTGATTCGCAGAAACGTGCAGCTTATGATCAGTTTGGTCACGCGGGTGTAGATCAATCTGCAGGCATGGGTGGAGCCGGAGCTGGCGGTGGTAGCTTTAGTGATATCTTCGGTGATGTCTTTGGCGATATTTTTGGCGGCGGTGGCGGTGGTCAGGGCGGCCATGGTGGTCAGCGTGTCTATCGTGGTGCCGACTTACGTTATAACCTTGAACTTGATTTAGAAGAAGCGGTACGAGGCACATCTGTAAATATTCGTGTTCCTACTTATGTTAGTTGTGATGAATGTGATGGTAGTGGCGCGAAAAAAGGGACCAAGCCAACAACCTGTACTACCTGTGGTGGTCAGGGACAGGTTCGCATGCAACAAGGTTTCTTTTCCTTGCAACAAACATGTCCACGTTGTCATGGTAATGGCAAAATGATCTCTGATCCTTGTGGTAAATGCCACGGCCAAGGGCGTGTACAGAAAAATAAAACTTTATCGGTCAAAGTGCCTGCGGGTGTTGATAATGGTGATCGCATTCGTCTGTCTGGAGAAGGCGAAGCAGGTGAGAACGGAGGCCCAGCGGGTGATTTATATGTTCAGATTTCTGTACGTGAACACAAAATCTTTGAGCGTGATGGTAGCGATCTTTATTGTGAAGTACCAATAGCAGTCACCGCGGCAAGTTTAGGTGGCGAACTTGATGTACCCACTTTAAACGGACGCGTTAAATTAAAAATTCCTGCCGAAACACAAACCGGAAAAATGTTTCGCTTACGTGGTAAAGGTGTCAAAACTGTTCGTGGTAGTAGTACCGGTGATTTAATGTGCCGTGTTGTGATCGAAACACCCGTTAACTTAACTAAACGTCAAAAAGAATTACTGGAAGAGTTTGATCAGTCACTTAAAGAAGATAATAAGAGTCATAGCCCTAAGGCGACGAGTTGGTTGTCGGGAGTTAAGAAATTCTTCGAAGACATGAAGTCATGATTCATAGTTTTCGCTCCCACGGCGTTCACCTCAAGGGTGCCTATGGGAAAAAATAATTTTAAAATACTCACTTATTTTGTATAAGCTCCGTTTTTAAAATTATTTTTTGCCTTGTTGGAACAAAAGCTATAAACCATGACATGGTTGTAGTAACTTATATTTCGGGCGATATAATTAAACATAATATTGTATAGGTTATTAAAGATATGGGCATTCTGGATGATTTAAAAAACCAGTCGGAAGTTCAAAAAGCTGGCGAAGAGAAAGAAAAACAACGCCAGGCAGATTTACTGAAGTATTATCAGGGAAGCCTGCATCCAAAAATGCTGCAGCTGTATAACTTTCTAAACGAGTTTGTTGAACATCTGAATTATATTAAAGCCGATACACAGACTTCTTACCCTGTTCAACCAGACGGTAGTTTGGTTGAGTTTGATCAAACAGACTATAAAGTCACCATCGACAGTGCCAATGAAGTAAAAGAAATCAACCTTCGTTTTTATTGTAACCTGCCAGAACCCTTAAAATTAGAACTCGAAAACAGTGAGCGTATCCAACGTTATACCGACGTTTTACACAGCTACCGTATTGAGTTTGATCGTACTGACAATAAAAATACTAATTACGAATTAGTTAGTGCAAAATTCAAAGTCGCTGGCCCTATAGCTGTTAATGTGATTTTAAAAGGTGACATTGAAAATTCTGCAATACACTTAATTTTAAATAACTTTGATAAACCGGGTGTCGAAAAGCATACATTTAAAGAAAGACATATTACCGAAGAGTTTATTGATGGATTTGGCAGGTTTATTCTCCGTCAAAATCCCGCGTTTTTAAAATTAGATATTGCGGATGAGCATAAGGAACAAATTCGTCAAAAAATTGCAGAAGATGAAAGACTACGACACAAAGAACTCGCCGAAGCTGATGAGCGATTAAAAAAAGAACAGGCTCAAGAAGCCGAGAAAAAGTCCTGGAAAAACTTATTCAAAAAACTTGAGTAAATTAATGGCAAGATAACGGAATAAAGCTAACACTTTGTCATTGCGATGGAACAAAGTGACTGAAGTAATCTCAAGTTTACTGCGATATCTATGAGATTGCTTCGTCGTTACTCTCCTCGCAATGACAGTTTTTTGTTATCCTTCTTATTTGAATTCACATTAATCAATTTTTGGAAGCAAGCATGACTAGAATTGCAATTACTGGCGCATCAGGCCGGATGGGCCGTGTCTTAATTCAGGCTGTAGCTGAGACTGAAGGTGTTGAACTGGGTGCCGCCCTGGCTCGATCGGGCAGTTCAATGCTGGGAGTGGATGCCGGTGAATTAGCGGGTGTAGGAAATCTGGGTGTTGCTATCACCGATGACTTGAAAAATGCTGCCCCGAATTTTGATGTGCTGATAGATTTTACCCGGCCAGAAGCAACCCTGGAGAACCTGGCGGTATGTCGTGAAGAGGGTAAATGTATTGTGATTGGTACCACCGGCTTTGATGATGCCGGTAAAAAAGCGATCACTGATGCTGGGAATGATATCGGGCTAGTCTTTGCGCCAAATATGAGTGTCGGTGTTAACCTGACTTTAAAATTACTGGATATCGCAGCCCGCGTAATGGGGGATGATGTTGATATTGAGGTAATTGAAGCTCATCACCGACATAAAGTGGATGCACCATCAGGTACAGCTTTACGCATGGGAGAAGTTGTGGCCGATGCATTGGGGCGCGATTTAAAAGAATGTGCCGTTTATGGTCGTGAAGGTATCGGTGAAGAACGAGACCGTAAAACCATCGGTTTTGAAACCATTCGTGCTGGTGATATTGTGGGTGAACACACGGTAATGTTTGCTGATATTGGTGAGCGTGTAGAGATTACTCATAAGGCCTCCAGTCGAATGACCTTTGCCAGTGGTGCGGTTCGTGCTGCAAGCTGGATTATGGGGCAGGATAATGGCGAATTCGACATGATGGATGTACTGGATTTAAAAAATAATTAGCCACAAAGGACACAAAGGGCACAAAGGGCACCAAGAAAAGATATGTCATTAAACCACCGGGAATTCGAGGCACTCAGGGGAGCATTTTACTGAAAATCCCCGTGCTCCCAGTTGTTAAATTTTAAGTATTCAATGTTTTCTTGCTGTGGCCCAGGCCATACTCTCAATTACGGATTTCACCTTATCCTTAGTTACCTTTGTGGCCAACTTCTCTAGAAATTTCTCCTACCCTTGGGTATAATTCATTTGGTCTGAAACACATCTCTGACCACCAAATTCCTAGCGGGAGCGTTAAAGAAACGCCTCCCGCTTTTTTACACGTCTGTTTTATGGAGGTTTACTTGAGAAAACCGGCCCTACTTGCGCTTGAAGACGGCACTGTCTTTTATGGTGAATCCATTGGTATTGAAGGAGAAACAGTAGGTGAGGTAGTTTTTAATACTGCCATGACCGGGTATCAGGAAATCCTCACTGATCCCTCGTATTCCAGACAAATCGTTACCTTAACTTACCCGCATATTGGTAACGTCGGTACCACGCCAGAAGACGCAGAATCTACAGCGGTCCATTCAGCAGGTCTTGTCATTCGTGATTTACCACTGATTGCCAGTAACTGGCGAAACGAGATGTCACTCGAAGATTATTTACAAGCTAATAAGGTAGTGGCGATTGCCGATATTGATACGCGTAAACTGACTCGTATCTTACGTGAGAAAGGCGCGCAGTCTGGTTGTATCGTTGCAGGCGATAATATTGATGAAGCCGCGGCGATTAAAGAAGCGAAAGCGTTTGCTGGTCTTAAAGGCATGGACCTGGCTAAAGAAGTTACCACGGATTCACAGTATGAGTGGCAGCAAGCTAGCTGGACATTAGCGGATGGTTTGCCAGGTGATTCTGCTGATTTGCCTTACCACGTGGTTGCTTATGATTTCGGTGTAAAAACAAATATCTTACGCATGTTGGTTGATCGTGGTTGCCGTTTAACCGTTGTTCCCGCGCAAACAGCAGCTGCCGATGTTATAGCGATGAAACCAGATGGTGTCTTTCTTTCAAATGGCCCAGGTGATCCGGAGCCGTGTGATTACGCGATTAAAGCAATCAAGGAAATCTTACCGAGCAAGATTCCAACCTTTGGTATTTGTCTTGGGCATCAACTGTTATCACTGGCTAGTGGTGCAAAAACAGTAAAAATGAAATTTGGCCATCATGGCGCCAACCATCCAGTACAGGACATTGAAGGCAAACAAGTCATGATTACCAGTCAGAATCATGGTTTTGCAGTTGATGAAGAAAGTCTGCCAGGAAACTTAAAAGCAACGCATCGTTCATTATTTGATCAAAGCTTACAAGGTGTACATCGTACCGATGTACCGGCGTTTAGTTTTCAAGGTCATCCCGAAGCAAGTCCAGGACCACATGATGTTGCACCGTTATTTGATCACTTTATAGATTTGATTCAAGAAAATAAAAGTTAGCCACAAAGGACACAAAGGACACGAAGAACACGAAGAACACGAAGAACACGAAGAACACGAAGAACACGAAGAACACGAAGAACACGAAGAACACGAAGAACACGAAGAACACGAAGA
>CAMYJG010000016.1:27189-69882 GCA_947258695.1 uncultured Ectothiorhodospiraceae bacterium
CACGAAGAACACGAAGAACACGAAGAACACGAAGAACACGAAGAACACGAAGAACACGAAGAACACGAAGAACACGAAGAACACGAAGAACACGAAGAAAAACATTTAAGATTTAACCACAGGCGACTGCATGGACGCAGGAGGTAGAGCAACGCAGGACGCAGTTGCCGAGTACATAGTGAACACAGGGATTTTAAATTATTTTACCCCGTGCTCCCCGTGGTTTATTGAGCTTTCTTTTTTCTTGGTGTCCTTCGTGACCTTAGTGGCTAATACAATCAGAAGAGAATTATGGCAAAAAGAACAGACATTGAAAGTATCTTAATCCTCGGCGCAGGTCCGATTGTTATTGGCCAGGCGTGCGAGTTTGATTATTCAGGTGCTCAGGCTTGTAAAGCATTAAAAGAAGAAGGCTACCGTGTCATCCTGGTAAATTCGAACCCGGCAACCATTATGACCGATCCAGAGATGGCGGATGCAACGTATATTGAGCCTATTCGGTGGCAAACGGTTAAAGAAATCATTGCTAAAGAAAAACCGGATGCGATCCTTCCAACCATGGGTGGTCAAACCTCGTTAAACTGCGCACTCGATTTACATCGTGAAGGTGTTTTACAAGAATTTAATGTTGAAATGATCGGTGCCGATCGTGAAGCGATTGATAAAGCGGAAGATCGCGACAAGTTTAGAAGCGCGATGCTTAAGATTGGTTTGGATATGCCTAAAGCCGCTGTTGCTCACAGTATGGAAGAAGCCTTCCAGGTTCAATCACAAGTCGGTTATCCCACAATTATTCGTCCTTCATTCACCATGGGTGGTTCAGGTGGTGGTATTGCTTATAACAAAGAAGAATTTATCGAGATTTGTGAACGTGGACTAGATTTATCGCCAACCAATGAATTGTTAATCGAAGAATCCATTGTTGGTTGGAAAGAATATGAAATGGAAGTGGTACGTGATCATAAAGATAACTGCATTATTATCTGTTCGATTGAAAACCTTGATCCTATGGGTGTGCATACCGGTGACTCCATTACCGTTGCGCCAGCACAAACATTAACCGATAAAGAGTATCAAATCATGCGTGATGCCTCACTAGCGGTGTTACGTGAGATTGGTGTCGATACCGGTGGTTCAAATGTTCAGTTTGCACTGAATCCTGAAAATGGTCGCATGATCATTATAGAAATGAACCCTCGCGTATCACGCTCATCGGCATTGGCATCAAAAGCTACCGGTTTCCCGATTGCAAAAGTGGCTGCAAAATTGGCCGTGGGTTACACGTTGGATGAATTACAAAATGATATCACTGGCGGTGCAACACCTGCGTCGTTTGAACCCACCATTGATTATGTTGTGACCAAGGTACCGCGTTTTACCTTTGAAAAATTTACTAAGGCCGATAATCGCCTCACTACACAAATGAAGTCTGTCGGTGAAGTGATGGCAATAGGCCGTACTCAACAAGAGTCATTACAAAAAGCACTGCGTGGTTTAGAAATTGGTGTGGATGGTTTTGATGAAGTTATTGACCTTGAATCAGATGATGCGTTAGAAATTATTAAGCGAGAAATAAAAACACCGCGTGATCATCGTCTTTGGTATGTGGCTGATGGCTTCCGTGCGGGTTTAACGGTAGATGAAATATTTGAACTTTCACGCATTGACCGTTGGTTCCTTGTACAAATAGAAGAGATTGTTAAGTTAGAAAACGAAGTGAAAGCGCTAGGTGAAGATGGCGAAGATGGACTAGCTGCGTTAGATGCAAAACGTGTCCGTAAGTTAAAACGTAAAGGTTTTTCTGACAGACGTTTAGCAAAATTATTAGGTATAGATGAATTAGCTTTTCGTCAACATCGTCATGATTTAGATATTCGCCCGGTTTATAAGCGGGTTGATACCTGTGCGGCAGAATTTGCGACGAATACAGCATATATGTATTCAACTTATGAAGACGAGTGTGAAGCAGCACCTACCGATAAAGAAAAAATTATGATCTTAGGTGGTGGCCCTAACCGTGTTGGTCAGGGTATTGAGTTTGATTACTGTTGTGTTCATGCAGCACTTGCCCTGCGTGAAGATGGTTATGAAACTATCATGGTGAATTGTAATCCTGAAACCGTTTCAACCGATTACGATACCTCTGATCGTTTATATTTCGAACCTTTAACCTTAGAAGATGTTATTGAACTGATTGATGTCGAAAAACCCAAAGGGGTTATCGTGCAATATGGTGGCCAAACACCTTTAAAACTTGCACGTGCATTAGAAGCTGCCGGTGCGCCGATTATTGGTACCACGCCAGATTCTATTGATTTAGCCGAAGATCGTGAACGCTTTCAACACATGATTGAAGAAAATGATTTACTTCAACCGCCGAATCGTACAGCCAGTGATGAAGAAACGGCAGCAAGATTAGCCGAAGAAGTGGGTTATCCACTCGTAGTACGCCCATCATATGTTTTAGGTGGTCGAGGTATGGAAATTGTATATAACGAAAAAGAACTACGTCGTTATATGGGCGAAGCGGTTGGTGTTTCAAATGATGCACCGGTGTTACTTGATCGTTTTTTAAATGATGCCGTAGAAGTCGATGTCGATGCTATCTGTGATGGTGATGATGTCTTAATTGGCGGGATTATGCAGCATATAGAACAAGCGGGTATCCACTCTGGTGACTCTGCCTGTTCATTACCACCCTATAATTTAACTGACTCTGTTTTAGCAACGATGCGTGAACAAATTCGTAAAATGGCTAAGGCATTAAACGTGGTTGGTTTAATGAATACGCAATTTGCCATTCAAGGTGAAACCGTTTATGTACTAGAAGTGAATCCACGTGCTTCACGTACCGTACCGTTTGTTTCTAAAGCAACTGGCCGGGCATTAGCGAAAGTCGCTGCCCGTTGTATGGTTGGTCAATCATTAAAATCACAGGGTACAGTTGAAGAAATCGTACCGGATTTTTATTCTGTGAAAGAAGCGGTATTCCCATTTAATAAATTCCCTGGGGTTGATCCTGCTTTAGGGCCGGAAATGAAATCAACCGGTGAAGTGATGGGTGTGGGTAAAACCTTTGCCGAAGCCTTTGCGAAATCACAACTCGGTGCCAGTGTTACACTGCCAACAAAAGGTAAGGCGTTTTTAAGTGTTAAAGAAACAGATAAAGATGGTATTGTAGGTATCGCTAAAAGTCTAACTGAACTAGGCTTTGAATTGGTAGCTACCAATGGTACGGCTAAGGTGATTGAAGCGGCAGGAATTGAGTGTCAGTATGTGAACAAGGTCTTAGAAGGGCGCCCGCATATCGTTGATATGATTAAAAATGAAGAAATTCATTTAATCGTTAATACTACAGAGGGTAGTCAGGCGATGTTGGATTCTGCCACTATTCGTAGTAATGCATTACAGTTTAAAGTAACTTACACCACAACACTTACTGGTGGTGAAGCATTATGTATGGCTTTACAACATAAAGATTTAAGCGAAGTGACTCGCTTGCAAGAAATTCATTAGGAGAGGTGTTATGAGTCGACCACCAATGACATCAACTGGCGCTGAAATTTTACGCGCCGAATTAAAAGAATTGAAAACAGTTATTCGCCCACAAATTGTCGAAGCGATTGCGACTGCGCGCGAACATGGTGATTTAAAAGAAAACGCCGAATACCATGCAGCGCGTGAGCAACAAAGTTTTGCTGAAGGACGTATAAAAGAAATTGAAGCTGCATTATCCAATGCTGAAATTATTGATGTCTTAGAAATTGCTGATCGGGTTGGTGATAAAATTGTTTTTGGTGCAACGGTTGAATTATATGATGTTGCTGAAGAAAAAGATGTTACTTATAAAATTGTCGGTGAGCTGGAAGCGGATATTAAACAAAACCTGATTTCTGTTACCTCACCGATTGCTCGCGCATTAATCGGAAAATCGGTTGATGATGAAGTGGTAGTAAAAGCACCCGGTGGAGATCGTGAATACGAAATCACCGCGGTGTCTTATAAATAAAGATCAAAAGAATATTTCACCGCTGAGGCGCAAAGAACGCAAAATTTTTTAAGAGGTGTTATCTTATAAATATGCCGTCATTGTGAGCATTAGTGCGGCAATCTTTACAATGTTCCTTAATAAACATAATAAGTATTATTTTTTACAAGTATTTTCTTTGCGCTCTTAGCGTCTTTGCGGTGAAAATTAAAATGTTTCAAATCAGCGAAAAAATTCTTTTAACAATATGGGTCGGTGGCATGTGGGCCATTGGTTATATTGTTGCTCCTGTGTTGTTCAAAATGTTAGACAAATCTGTTGCTGGTAATGTTGCTGGACAATTATTTAGCATTATGAGCTATATTGGTATTTTCTGTGCTGTGGCTTTAATTATTATTGTCATCATGAAGCAAGGCTTTAGTTATCAACACTGGCAATTGTTAACCCTGGTAGGCATGCTCGTATTAGTGCTTATTGGGCAGTTTGTTTTACAACCGATGATGACTGAGTTAAAAGCGGCAGGCTTGTCAGGTGATAACGCAGCTCAGTTTGGAAAGTTACATGGAATCTCTTCAGTACTGTTTTTAGTCAACAGTATTGCGGGGCTAGCCTTGGTGATATCTGGCCTGGGCAACAAGTAAAATATTTTATTTCTTGGGTAAAGTAATTACGGGTTTGTCAGCGGGGCGATAAAAGCTCGCGGTATGTCCAATTGTTTGCACCAGCACAGCACCTGTCTCAGCAATGATGTCGTCAATGACTTTTTTTCGCTCGTCACTATCACCACAATTTAGTTTAATTTTAACTAGTTCATGATGGCTAAGTGCAAGCTCAATTTCATTCATGACGTTTTCGCTTAAACCCGCGCCGCCTACCGTGACGATAGGTTTAATATGGTGGCAACTTTTACGTAAAAAAATGATTTGCTTGTCAGTGATAGTCGTCATGGGAAAATCCAAAAAGTGAACTGCTGAAGGGCGCACAGTTTACCTTGTCAGTGAGGATAAATCACGGGATATTCAGGGTATAATATATAAATCATAGAAATATTAACTACCTGTCATTGCGAAGGAACAACGTGACTGTGGCAATCTACAGCAAATCGCACTTTGTTAATAAGATTGCCACGATTCGCTTTGCTCTTCTCGCAATGACGGGAGCTTAAAATCATATAAGTAATCAGAGTAAATATGGCCAGATCGAAAACCAGCAATAAATGGTTAACAGAACACTTTAGTGATGAATTCGTTAAGCGGGCGCAAAAGGAAGGATATCGCTCGCGTGCTATTTACAAGCTGATTGAACTGGATGACAAGGATCGCCTGCTCAAACCCGGTATGACGGTGGTCGATTTAGGGGCAGCACCCGGTGGCTGGAGTGAGTTATTGAGCAAGCGGGTAGGTGAAAATGGCCGTCTTTTTGCATTAGATATCTTGCCAATGGATGCTTTGGGAGATGTCACGTTTATTCAAGGGGATTTCACCGAGCAAGTGGTATATGACGAGCTGATGGAAGCACTCGATGGACAGTGGGTAGACCTTGTAATTTCAGATATGGCCCCCAATTTAAGTGGAATGAAGGCCGTTGATCAGCCAAAAATGATGTATTTGGCCGAATTAGCACTGGAATTTGCTGTCAATGTTCTGAAGCCTGGAGGCACTTTTTTGACCAAAGTGTTTACTGGTGAAGGAATCGATGAATATAAGAAGGAATTACGCCAGCATTTTGCTAAGATAATAGTGCGTAAGCCAAAAGCTTCGAGAGCGCGCTCGTCAGAAATTTATTTATTGGCGAAGCAGTTTAAGAAGCAGTAAGATTAACAAAGTAGAATTATCAGGCATATTTTAAGGTAGAAAACATTGAACGATTTAGTTAAGAACATCATTTTGTGGGTAGTTGTTGCGGTTATCCTGATGTCAGTATTCAGTAATCTGACTCAAAACAGCAAATCTCAGGAAATCAGTTACTCTGAATTCATCAAAAGTATTCAGACCCATCAAGTCACCGATGTCATGCTTACTGGACGTGTTATTACCGGTACATTGCAGGGTGGTTCTAAATTCAGCACTTATAGTCCTGAAACAGATAATAAAGCCATGATTGGTGATCTCTTGAAAAGCGGTGTCGTGATCAAAGCGAAGCCACTCGAGCAGTCAATCTGGATGCAAATTTTCATATCCTCTTTCCCATTCTTAATCATCATAGCTATCTGGTTATATTTCATGCGCCAAATGCAAGGTGGTGGCGGTAAAGGCGGCGCTTTATCATTTGGTAAAAGCAAGGCACGCCTGTTAGGTGAAGACCAAATTAAAATTAACTTCAGTGATGTTGCTGGTGTTGATGAAGCAAAAGAGGAAGTCGGTGAACTGGTTGAGTTCTTGCGTGACCCGGGCAAATTCCAAAAGCTGGGCGGTAAAATTCCACGTGGTGTTTTAATGGTAGGTTCACCCGGTACGGGTAAAACATTACTTGCTAAAGCCATAGCCGGTGAAGCAAAAGTTCCTTTCTTTACAATTTCAGGTTCAGACTTTGTTGAAATGTTTGTCGGTGTGGGTGCATCGCGTGTACGTGACATGTTTGAACAAGCGAAGAAACATGCACCATGTATTATCTTTATTGATGAGATTGATGCTGTTGGTCGCCACCGTGGTGCCGGTTTAGGTGGTGGACACGATGAACGTGAACAAACACTAAACCAATTATTAGTTGAGATGGATGGTTTTGAAGGTAATGAAGGCGTTATCGTTATCGCCGCAACTAACCGTCCCGATGTGCTTGATCCAGCCTTGCTTCGTCCAGGTCGTTTTGACCGCCAGGTGGTTGTGCCATTACCGGATATGTTAGGCCGTGAACAAATTTTAAAAGTGCATATGCGTAAAGTACCTGTCTCAGACAACGTTGATGCAAAAGTGATTGCGCGTGGTACCCCGGGTTTCTCTGGTGCAGATTTGGCTAACCTGGTTAATGAAGCGGCGTTATTTGCAGCACGGGTAAATAAACGTTTAGTTGAAATGAACGAGTTTGATAAAGCGAAAGATAAAATCATGATGGGGGCTGAGCGACGCTCAATGGTGATGAGTGATGATGAGAAAAAACTCACTGCCTACCATGAAGCAGGGCATGCCATTGTTGGCTTGAAAGTCCCATCACATGATCCGGTATATAAAGTAACGATCATTCCTCGTGGTCGTGCTTTAGGTGTGACCATGTTTTTGCCGGAAGAAGATCGTTACAGTTATAGTAAAGAAAGATTGGAAAGTCAGATTTCCAGTTTGTTTGGTGGTCGCATTGCAGAAGAATTAATTTTCGGTAAAGAAAAAGTCACCACCGGCGCATCAAACGATATTCAACGTTCAACTGAACTTGCGCATAACATGGTGACACAATGGGGTTTATCTGAGAAGTTAGGTCCGATGGTATTTGGTGAAGAAGAAGGTGAAGTGTTCTTAGGTAGGTCAGTTACACAACACAAAAACCTTTCTGATGAAACTGCACACGTCATTGATGAAGAAATTCGTAACATTGTTGATCGCAATTACTCACGCTCGGAAAACATTCTAAAAGAAAACATCAATATCCTTCATGCTATGGCAGACGCCTTAATCAAGTATGAAACGATTGATAAAGATCAGATTGCTGACTTAATGAATGGTAAAACGCCTCAACCGCCACAAGGTTGGGATGATTCTTCAAGTGGCGGTGGTGAAACAAAATCCTCTGAAACTGCTGAAGATAAATCATCATCCGATAGCAAAATAGGTGGGCCGGCAGGCGAACACTAAATACAATAAAGTTCTTTAATGCCTCGCAAATGCGGGGCATTTTTTATTACAAATAACTATAACCTCTTGTCATTGCGAGAAAGTAGTATAAAAGTATTTTTTACTGCTGACGCGGCAATCTCTTAGTTATGCAACTTTAGTTATGAGATTACTTCAGTCATTTTATTCCTTCGTAATGACAGGTTTTGTTGCGATTATATTTGTTTCATGAAACTACATTTCTCTTCAGCAAATCAAGAACAGGTTATTGATCTTAAACAGCCCTGCATTATGGGGATTTTAAACCTGACACCGGATTCATTTTCTGATGGTGGCTTATTTATAAAAAAAGATAATGCCATTCACCATGTGCAAAAAATGATAGATGATGGTGCGCATATTATTGATGTAGGTGGCGAATCTACTCGCCCCGGTGCTACGGAAGTATCTGTTGATGAAGAGTGCCAACGTGTTATTCCAATTATACAAGCCATCCGCGAAGTTTCGGATATTCCTATATCAATAGATACCAGTAAAGTTGAAGTGATGCAGCAAGCAGTATCTGCTGGTGCATCTATGATTAATGATGTTAATGCATTAAGAGCAGATGGCGCTGTTGAGTTAGCGGCTAAACTCGATATACCTGTTTGTATTATGCACATGCAAGGTAAACCAAGAACCATGCAACATACACCTAAGTATGTAAATGTTGTTCAGGAAGTGAAAGCATTTTTACAAAAGCGAATCGATGAGTGTGTTACTGCAGGGATAAAACAAGAAAATATTATTATTGATCCCGGTTTTGGTTTTGGCAAAACATTAGAACACAATTTATCTTTGTTTAAACACCTGTATGATTTTGATGAGCTTGCTTGTCCTGTCTTAGTTGGTGTATCACGTAAGTCGATGATTGGTGCGGTATTAGATAATGCGCCGGCAGATCAACGTTTACATGGTAGTATTGCATTAGCTACTTTGGCTGCCTGGATGAATGCTAAGATACTGCGCGTACATGATGTAAAAGCAACGGCAGATGCTTTAAGATTATGCATGGCGGTAAAAGAAACGAGATAGAATGGGATTATAAGCATAGTCATTGCGAGCGAAGCGCGGCAATCTTATCTTCATGGCTATTTTATTGAGATTGCCGCGGTCATTTTATTCCCTCGCAATGACAGCCAACATTAAATAATATGGAATCAAGCTCATAATGAAAAAGAAGTATTTTGGTACAGATGGTATTCGAGGCACGGTAGGTAACTTCCCTATAACGCCTGACTTTATGCTTAAACTCGGTTGGGCAGCGGGTCGTGTATTAGGTGCCGAGAAAGGTAGCAAGATTCTTATTGGTAAAGACACGCGTATATCTGGTTATATGATCGAATCAGCTTTGGAAGCAGGTTTATCTGCTGCAGGTGTGGATATTCAATTACTGGGTCCAATGCCGACCCCGGCGATTGCACACTTAACCCGTACCTTTAATGCGCAAGCCGGTATCGTAATAAGCGCATCACATAATCCATTTGCCGATAATGGCATTAAATTTTTCTCGGCAGAAGGAACCAAGCTGCCTGATGATGTTGAACATGCCATTGAAGCGGAGCTAGAGAAAGAAATTGCCTGTGCTGATTCTATTGAGTTAGGCAAGGCATCACGTATTAGTGATGCACCGGGTCGCTACATTGAATTTTGTAAAAACACCTTCCCTGAAAATAGTCATTTGAACGGATTAAAAATTGTGGTCGACTGTGCGCATGGCGCGACATACCACATTGCACCTAAAGTTTTTAGTGAGCTTGGTGCTGAAGTGATCACGATTGGTGTTAACCCAGATGGAATGAATATTAATGCAGGCTTTGGTTCTACCCAACCAGAGAATTTACAAAAAGAAGTTATAAAAAATAAGGCGGATGTCGGGGTTGCCTTTGATGGTGATGGTGACCGGCTGATTATGGTGGATCACGAAGGCGAGTTAGTCGATGGCGATCAATTGTTATACGTTATCGCCATGGCGTTATATGCCAAGGGCGCGTTAAAAGGCGGCGTGGTGGGCACACTGATGACCAACCTTGGTCTAGAACATGCATTTAAAAAACACGAAATTCCATTTAGCCGGGCAGATGTCGGTGATCGCTATGTTATGGAGCAGTTGCTGGAAAAAAACTGGCGTCTGGGTGGCGAGTCATCTGGCCACTTGATTTGCCTTGATCAAACCACTACCGGGGATGGTATTGTCGCTGCATTACAAGTCTTCGCGGCCATGACGGAACAAGCCAGGGGCCTTAAACAGCTGGCGTCTGGTATGAAAAAATACCCTATGTTGCTGATTAATGTTCGCGTTTCCGAAAAGCCCGATCTCGCCAACCATAGCGAAATTCAGGCTGCTCTAACCGCCGCAGAAGCTGAACTTGCTGATACGGGACGGGTACTGTTACGGCCCTCTGGGACAGAGCCATTAATCCGGGTCATGGTCGAGGGACAAGAGCAAAACCTGGTTGAATCCGTGGCACAAAAACTGGCTGAAGTAGTGAAAAAATCCGCTGCTTAGAAAACCACCGTCATTGCGAAGGAACAACGTGACTGCGGCAATCTTAACTTAAATACAACTTTTTTATAGATTGCATCACTCTGTTCGCAATGACAGAATATTAGCTAGTATCGCTTGGAAACGGCCTGTTTACCTTGCTTTATTAGCATTTCGACGTTAATATTCGCCGCTATTTCGCATTATAAAAAGCAACCGATTTTGAAGTAAATCTCGATAAAGAATTTTAGGGGAAAAAGTCCATGCGCAAGCCGATAATTGCCGGTAACTGGAAAATGAACGGTTCACGTTCAAGTATTAAAGAATTACTCGACGGCGTAAAAGCTGGAATGGGTGATGTAAAATCAGCTGACGTTGCAGTGTGTGCTCCCTCAATTTATATCGCGGATGTATCTGAGCAATTAACCGGTTCAGCAGTTGCATGGGGTGGTCAAAATCTCAGTACTGAAGCAAAAGGCGCTTTCACCGGTGAAATTTCGGCTGATATGCTGCTCGATTTTAACTGCGAATACGTGATTGTGGGTCACTCAGAGCGTCGTACCTTATACGGTGAAACAGACGAGCTAGTGGCTGAAAAATTCGAAGTGGCACGTAAAGCAGGTTTAAAACCAATTTTATGTATCGGTGAGTCGCTGGAAGAGCGTGAATCTGGCGTAACAAACGATGTTTGTGCTCGTCAAATCAACGCGGTTATCGAAAAAAGCGGTGTGCAAGCACTGACAGAAGGCGTAATTGCTTATGAGCCAATCTGGGCAATCGGTACGGGTAAAACAGCAACACCAGAAATGGCACAAGAAACACATGCTGCTATTCGTAAACTGATTGCTGAAAAAGATGCCGCTGTCGCAGAAAAAGTACTTATTCAATACGGTGGCAGTATGAATGCAGGTAATGCAAAAGACCTATTAGCAATGGAAGACATTGATGGCGGTTTAATCGGTGGTGCTTCTTTAAAAGCAGAAGACTTCCTGGCCATTTGCACTGCCGCGGGTTAATTTAATTAAAGAGTTTTAAATACCATGTTACATAATATTATTCTTGTTATTCATGTTCTTGTTGCAATCGGCGTAGTCGCGCTTGTTTTAATTCAACAAGGTAAAGGTGCCGATGCCGGTGCTGCTTTTGGTGGTGGTGCATCATCAACGGTATTTGGTAGCCAGGGGTCAGGTTCTTTCATGACACGTGCGACAGGCATCCTGGCAACAATATTCTTTATAACAAGTTTAACGCTCGCATATTTAACGACACAAAACGTGACACCGACAAGTGTGGTTGATAAAGAAGTCACAGAACAAAAAGCAGATGTTCCCGTTGCTGCTGATAAGCCTGCAAAATCTACATCTGACGTCCCTGTATCTGATTAAACCAAACAATGCCGATGTGGTGGAATTGGTAGACACGCCATCTTGAGGGGGTGGTGGGGCGACCCGTGCCAGTTCGAGTCTGGCCATCGGCACCATCTATTAAAAAGCGTTGCTCATTGAGAGTAGCGCTTTTTTTATGCCTCGCAGAACTGGCACTGTGCAGTTGATTCGCGCTATTGCGCTCACCCTTTCAGGGCGCACTGAAGTGCGTCCAATTTTGCTATTCGCATAATTGTCGAGTATGGCCATCGGCACCATATATAAAGCCCAGCGAGGACGCATTTAAAGCTGTAATTTCATTTAATACAATGAGTTACGGATTTTCTTGTCTTAATAACCTAGAGATATAATAGGTTATTTAGGTTAAGTCTAAACCAAAAGGTCGTGAGTATGAATGGCATTGAGTAATGAAGATATATTTAAAAATATGACCCATTCGGGCCATAGTATAAACGGAAGAATTGATATATTAATATGATTAAAGGATTAAAGGATTAAAGGTAAATGGAAGTACGCAATGAATTTTCATTGAAAACTTAAATTATATATTTCTATAGGGACAGGATAATGAAAAAATATATTAAAACGCTTTTTATGGCCGCAAGTCTTTTGCTAGCCACTAGTCAAACATTTGCAGCATCTGTTTTTTTGGATGGCGATAGTCTGGCAACAGGCAGCGGCTTAGTCTCATCACCGTTAAATACGAGTTTAGGTCAAATTTCTTATGTTGGTGGTGAACTCTCAACATTCACGGATCCCGATTTTACTGCTGTGGGCGCATCGGGAAATAATTTTAATATAGGTGATAATCTAACTGCAGAACTCATTTTTGATTTTGATGTATCATCAATTTCATTTATTTTTGGAGGTAATGGGGGTGCGTTTGATATATTTGCTCGGGATATAAACGGAAATACGCTAGATTTTTATTCCGGCACGACAGAAAACGGCGCCTTTGCTGGCCCTATGACACTTTCCGGGATGGGTATTCGTAGTTTATTTTGGAGCGATGATCCCGGTTGGAATTTTGCTGCGATAGATAATGTTACGATATCGGCTATTCCTGTTCCAGCAGCAGCATGGCTATTCGGTTCTGCTTTGCTTGGTTTCTTTGGTTACGCAAGAAAAAAAGCTAACGCTTAATCTTAAGTGAATATCAATCTAAAAATACCCCGCTTATTTGCGGGGTTTTTTTTGTCTATAAAATGAGCCTTCAAACTTAAATAGATAAGTTATTCAAATGGAAAAAACAGACTCTACTCCAATATGGGTTTTTCTTGCTTTTTCAAGTATCCAAACACGAGTGGGTGCGTTGAGATTAATCTGGGCGAGTATTATATTTACGTCTTATTGCTTTCCCTGGCCTTTATTCATTTCTACTCAGGATTTATTCATTAATAAAATATTAATCGAAGACTGGAGCTGGTTTGCAATGATGGTGCCCGTAGTTTGCTGGTATTGGCTTAGTCTAAAATGGATGGATAAACATGATGCTTGGGCCAGTGTTGAGTTTGAGAGCACATAACTCATCTTTGATAAAAAGCGTTAATAAGAAAGCCTCTTATATCTTACGGGGGACTTTTTTATGTCTGTAGAACTGACGCGCATGTAAGTTGATTCGGGCAAGGCCCTCACTCTCATATTCTATGAGGGCGCACTGAAGTGCGTCCAAATTTGCCAGTGCTAAAATTGTCGAGTCTAGCCTCTCTCGGCGTGGCTCAAGCCATCTCCTCGAGCAAAAGTTCTCACCTTATCCATATGCGTCACCATCGGCACCAGCGACTAAAAAAGCGCTACATATTGAAAGTAGCAATTTTTACCACTATTTAAGCATAAAATATGACAGTTAGTCCCGTATTGTAAGTTTTGTCCTACAAATATAAGTAATTGATTATAAAGGAATTAAAATTAAAGTATGGCCTGGTTCACAAATTAGTTAACAGTTGTTTGCAATTGGTTACCCGCAGAATTAGTATTTACTTATGCACTGTTTCGAAAGAAATAATGTGTGAAAGGAAGCAACGTCGTGTATGGATATGCGAACAAGGATAGCAATAAAGGGAAGTTAGATAGGGACGTACAAATTGATTTGTACTTCATGGATGATGCGGGTGAGGATACTCGTAAAAAGCTCCGAAAAGGCACGTTGAATATTACCCCAATATTCAGCACGCAAAGTAGCTGGCTTAATCAATGATTGATTAAGTAGCAGAACTTCCGAAGAGCATCTTAATATCAGCACGAAAGCGCTGGTATAAAATGGAATGCTTTCGGACAGGGACGTTATCTTTAGTCTTTAGACTACTAAGCATAGTAGCGCGAAATTCTTTTAAATAATCATGCTCATAGCATGATTTTTTTTGTCTAAAATGTTGAATGTCATGACAATTTTATTGAGCTCAAGATTAATTTAATGTAATTTATTTATAGTTCGTGCATAATTTGTGCAACAAGGATGATTTTGAACTAAAAAGGATGTTTATGATTTTCTCAGAAATCCACCTCATAAAACAAGTAGTCAACTTTGTTTCGAAGATTCTGTACTTATCATCTTGTTATAATTTAGCATTGTTGAATTATGAATAAATATTATAAAAAATATATATTATTATTTTCACAGTTTGTTGTTATTGCTTCATTAATTGGTTTTGCAAGTCAAGGAGTAACTATGTCGTTGTTTTCAAAAACAGAAGAAGAAGTGGTTTTGTTTTCAGAGATGGAAGGACATATCACATTTAATGACGAACCAGTTAAAAATGTAAACATTGAACGCCGTATAAACTGGAAAGATGATGTTGGTGATACAGATTATGTATCTACCGATGATAAAGGTTATTTCTTATTGCCAGAGGTTAAACAAACACTAAAACTTAGTGGGTTTACTCAATTTGTTGTTGGACAGGAAATTAAAGTAAAAAATAATAATCAAGAGTATTTTATTTGGACGATGGGTAAAAGAACAAAGCATAAATATGGTGAGCTAGAAGGTAAGCCTAAAAACTTTAGATGTGAGTTAACTGATGATGACCAGCCTCTTAGACTTGAAAGCGGTTTATTAATGACTAAATGTAAATGGGATAAAGTAGAGAAAATAGGGAAATAATATGATGCTTAAACCAAAAAGTGCTGCTGAGTTAGCAAAAGATATTTATCTTGTTTAAAATGAAAGGTCAATTCCAATATTTTTATCAAGATCTGAGTTTTTATAGGCGTTAGGTAGTAGTAACTTTTCTACATTTTGTGAGTTAAGTGAAGAAAAACTGATCTAGGATTATGGGGTTTCAAAAACTGTGACTGCATGTCACTTAAATATAGTCTAGCTTATTTGTGTGAATATTATAATGAGGAATGCATGGGATTAAAAAAAAGAATAGTTTTATCTTTTGCATTATTTTTGTTCGTTTCAACTGGAGTTACAGAAATGTTAGGGATAGGTAAAACATGTGTTTTTTCATCGGTTAAGATGCAAGTTATAAAAAGTGGCGAGCCAGTGAGAAATGCACAGGTAATTAGACGTTGGGAATGGAATGAGCTTAAGGAAGAAAAAACTGTAACGGATGAACATGGATATTTTTCTTTCCCTGCAGTATTTGAGTCTTCAGTTTCACGTTTGTTACCAATAGAACTTGTTATTGCGCAAGGGATATATATTATTGATGAAGGCGAAGAGAACAGAATCTGGTCAAATTCAAAGAGAAAACCTGAAGAAAATGCTGAATATGGTGGTAGGAGTATCGATTTAATTTGTGAGTTAAAAGATGAAAAAGTTCTGATAGAAGATTACGGTTCTCTTATGGTTACAATGTGTCAATTAAACAAGGATGGTGAAAAATGAGTGGAAGTAAATTGAGTCCTCTTTTCTCTTCAGAGCTTGCATCTAATGTATATTTGATTAAAAACGCAGATTCTAGGGAAGGTTTTACTCTTAAGTATAAAAATCATTTTAATTTTGATGGAAGCTCATTTACGCAAGGAAAAACAGGTGGGTATGTTGTTAATAAAAAGCACATAATGGTTTTACTCACAACAGGAAAAGGTATATATGAAGGGCAAGCCTTTGTTGCGATTAAAGGAACCGCAAGTCTGTATGATGCATTGACTGATTTAAATACAGGATTAAAAACCGGGCATACTGGTTTTCCTGTTCACCAGGGTTTTTATTATGCGTTTGATTCAATGATTACTGAATTACGACAATTTGTTTCCAGGTTAAAAGGCATAAGTGTTGTACACTGTGTAGGTCATAGTCTTGGTGGTGCAGTGGCAACACTTGTAGCTGATTGGCTGAAAAAAAATAAAAGTATTCCGAGTGTTAAGCTTTACACGTTCGGTTCGCCACGGGTTGGCCTGGAATCATTTGCATCAAAATGTACATCTAATTTGCAGGGTGATATTTACCGTGTTTATCACAAGACAGATCCTGTACCGATGGTGCCAACGTGGCCGTTTTATGATGTACCATATAATGACGTGGGATACTTATTATATTCTCCAGTAGCTGTATTACCACCATGGAAATACCACTTTATGGAACATTATGTTGCTTCAGCAAAAGCTGCTGGATCTTGGGACGGTATGATAAAAACCAGACCTACTTCCTACATGGATCATGCTATAGAAAAATGGTTAAAGTCTGATAGTTTTGTTTCTTTTAGTGCGGCTACACTTGAACTGTTGAATGCTTCTTTACTTTACGTTGTTAAAAAAATCACTAATGTAGCTGGTATTGCTATGGTTGGTGCTGCTTCAGCTTCACTTACATTTTTAGACCGAATGGCGATGTTATTAGCCAAGGGTGCAAAAATTTCTTCAGATTTAACATCATGGGTTTTTTACCTGGTGAAAAAAATGGCATCGTTAATTGGAGTGAAGATAAAAGAAGGCATGGATTTAACGCTTGAATTTATTCGAAGTGTTTTTATGCGTGTACACAAGCGAATTTCAGATATGATATTCCGTATTGGGCAGGAAATTTAGTAAGTAATAATTACGATAGACTTAATTGGGGGGGGGGGATTACTTGGCGCTTAAACTAATATTTCATCTTTATTTAGAAACCTTAATATGAATCCCGCAATTGAAGTGATAGCTTGGCTTATAGTACTTACTTTAATGTTACTCGGGTTTTATTACAGGTGGGTTATGCCAAGCTTTTATGCAAATTGCACTTAAAGTGGCTAAAATTTCACCCTGAGATTGTGTGATTGTCCATTTTTATTTCAAAATATGACCTGGTTCATGTTTTTTCTGAATGGTCTTGCCCTAAATACTCCAGCATATTAGAATAGGTGCATACAAAGTCCGGTATTTTACGTGATTGCACTTAATGAACTGCTATGCATTTCGTCAGTATTACCTTAACGTGTTCCACGCGTTCTGGCATCGAGCGAAGCGAAGCAATCTCGGTTTAGCGGATTTAGTCAAAGAATTAAGCTCCAGATAAACTCATATTTGGAGCATGAAATATCACCTTGTTCTTCTTTAAGGTTGATATTTTAAATGGAATTTTTAAAACAAGGATGTGACATATCAACTATATGCCCCATATAACGAATACTCTTGCGCGTGATAGCTATCGTGGCTGTATTTCTGCGCCTGGAAATAACTCAATCATAAAAACTAATACCACTAAAGAACAGGATGGTTCGCTATGACATTCACTATCGGTAAACGCTCAGCTATTCCATATATTTTATCTCTTTTAATGTTTGTTGGTTTAATTGGTTGTGGCGGCGGTGGTGGAAGTGCGCCTCCACCACCACCACCTCCTAGTGCAACTGGATTTTATGACACGGGTGATATTACTGATTTAGGGATAAGTGATTTGCAGGGAATGGTCAACGGTACGCGATTAATGATGTTAAGTGCACCAAATGGGCTTTTATACGATGGTGAAATGGTTATTACTGGAACTAACTTTACTGTTAATTTTACTGTGTATGAAAATGGACTAAACCCAATTGCAGCAACTGCAACAGGTTCTTTTGTTGAGGGTTCAAGCATGACAGGTGTGATTTCTGGTGGTGGTGCAACCGTTGATGGCACATTTAATTTAAGTTACGCACTTAGCAATAATGATTTTTCTGCAATATCTAAAATTAATAGTTCATCATGGGGATCCTTGAATCTAAATGGTGGTTTAGATGGATTTGATCTGGATGCCAATGCACAAATAACAATATTCTATAATAGAACTGGTGTAGATTTTCTAGATAATTGCACACAGTCAGCTAGTGATTTTTCTCCAATAGCTTCCACTCGTTTATATGCTGTTTCAATTACTTTGACCAGTTGTACGACAGCTACTTATGACGGCACCTATACTGGTCTTGCTACAACGAAAACGGATACTGTAGCTGATGATAGAATGGTGTTTGCAGTAGCTCATAACAGTAACATTGCTGCTATGGCATATGATATGGAAAGATAAAGCTTATTTTATTATTTGGTTGAAATAAAGTATTACGCTATAAGTTTTGTTGTAAAAAAGGATATTTAAGTGCAGGGATCGCAATATAAAAATCATTATGCGAGTTTAAAAAATGAATCAGTTTGGTTTAAAACCAAATTGATTTCTCAGTTCCTTGCATTTAGTTTTTTACTCTCAAACCCTTTCTATATTTCTTATCTTTACGCGGCTCCTATCGGTGGTAATGTTGTTGGTGGTAGTGGATCAATTAGCCAATCTGATCTTACGACAACAATAAATCAAAACACGCAAAACCTGGCAATTGATTGGCAAAGTTTTGACGTTAACACAAATGAAAAAGTTAATTTCATTCAGCCTAATAGTTCTTCTATTGCGTTAAATCGCATTCTTGGTAATAACGGCTCAACCATCCAGGGTCAGATTAATGCTAATGGCCAGGTTATCCTCGTCAATCCAAATGGTGTTTTATTCACATCAACTGCGACGGTTAATGCAGGTGGTCTAATTGCTTCTAGTTTAGATATGTCACCCACTGACTTTATGAATGGCAACTATATATTTAATGAAGTATTAGGTGCAGATGGTTCTGTCATCAATAGCGGTATTATTAACGCAAGTTTAGGCGGTAATGTTGCTTTAATTGGTAAACAAGTTAAAAACGACGGCTTAATTTCAGCAAATTTAGGATCAGTTGTGCTTGCAGCTGGAAAACAGTCTGTTCTCACCTTTGATAACCAGGGTTTGATTGGGGTAAGTGTCACTCAAGAAGTGTTACAAGATGAGCTTGGCTTAGGTGCAGCCGTCAGTAACAGTGGAGAAATAAAGGCAGAAGGTGGACGAGTTCTATTAACCGCAAGTACTAGCCAGGATGTCTTTTCTCAAGCCGTAAATAATAGTGCAGTTGAATCTGCAACTAGTGTAGTCGTACATGAAGATGGTACTTTTACATTAGGTGGTGGTGCCGATGTCATTAATACCGGTTCGATTGATGTTTCATCTAAAACAAATGAAGGTAATACCGCTCGCATTATTTTACTCGGTGAAAACGTTACCAGTAGTGGGAATATAACTGCAGATACCGAATCAGGAAATGCGGGTGAGATTGAACTTCATGCTAAAGATACAACCCTCTTAACAGAAAATAGTTATACCTCTGCTCAAGCTAATTCTTCAGGTGTGGGTGGCGTAGTAAAAGTACTCGGCGATAAAGTTGGCTTATTAGATAGCGCTCAAGTTAATGTGTCAGGTTTTAATGGAGGTGGACAAGCGTTATTCGGTGGTGATTATCTTGGAGAGAATAGCAGGCTTAGAAATGCAGCGGCCACTTATTTAGGTTTAAATGTTTCAGTATTCGCAGATGGATTAAATTATGGTGATGGTGGTCGTGTTATTTTCTGGGGTAATGAATTAACTAAAGCATACGGTGCGATTAATGCACGTGGTGGATTATTAAGTGGTAATGGCGGTTTTGTTGAAACATCAGCTAAAACTGTATTTCTTAATCCAATCGTCGATGTTTCTGCTGTATCTGGAAATGGTGGTACATGGCTAATTGATCCGACTAATATTGAAATATTTAATGATGGCACTCCATCCAATATTGGAGGGAATCAATCAGCGGATATAGATCTTAGTAATAACATATTTACAGCAACTGCGGACAATTCACGATTAGATAATGATGCTTTGAGATCTGCTCTTCAAAGTAACGGTGTAACAGTTATTATTGAAACTACAGCAGGTGGCTTAGCAGAAGGTCCACTTGATACAGGTGATTTTTTCAATAGTACTGGTGGCGGGAATATATGGATTTCTGGTGAGCTTGATCTGGAACCGACAGATTTGCATAACAGAAACACAGATACCAATAGACCGACATTAGAATTACGAGCGCACCACGATATTATTGTTGATGGACAAATTCGTGATTCAAATAATGATAATGATGCTATTAATTTAAAATTTATCGCTGATTATACAAGTGACGGAAATGGTAACGGGGATGGTGATGTAATAATTAATGCAGATATAAATACCTATGGCGGTGACTTTGTTGCTGAATCTTATGGCGGTAATATTGCTATTAATAACAATATTGATACATCAGGTCTTGATGATAATATTTCCGGCGGTTTGATAGATCTAAAAGCGACTAGTGGCATAATATCAGTTCAACAATTAACTTCTGATGGTGGGAATGGTTCTAATAATAATATTGGACAAGCAGCAGGTAGTATTACCTTACTGGCTTCTTCAGATATAACTTTAAATGATCAATTATCTGCTAAAGGTGGGGATGGTAACGATAATACTCCCGCTGGGACGGGTTTTAATGGTGGTGCTGGTGGTGCGGTCAGCATAAGATCAAGTGCTGGAAATATATTTGTTAATAATGATATTGAAACTACCGGTGGTGCAGGTGATGCACAAGGTGATGAAGTTGTTGATATTGCTGACGGTGGCGCAGCAGGTAAAATTGATTTAATTACTAACAATGCGACTAAATCAATTACTTTGCGTGGAGATTTAATAGCCTTAGGTGGTGAGCTTGCAGATAATTCCGGTGCAATTGATAGTAATAATGGTGCCGGAGGAAAAATAACCTTAGACGGTAATGTTGTATTAAACGATATTACTGATTCTTTAACAACAATTAATACAACAGTTGACTTTAATAACACAGCTCGAGGCGCAATTATTGCGGGTGATGTTGAATTTAAAGGTACTGTTAATGGTACAGCTGCTAATACAGATAACTTAACGATATATGCAAACAATATAACTTTCCTTGCTAATGTCGGTACTTCTACCACACCTCTCGGTAACTTAGATTTAAATTCACTATACGATAATACAATACCAGGAAATATTGATTTTGTTTTACGTAATGGTGATCTATCTATTAACACTCGTTATGATATTCATGCTTCCAAGCTTGATGCACTCTTGTTTGGTGATTTTACATCAGGAAACATCAATGCAAGAGGTCTTATCCCAGCAGGGTCACCTGTAGTAGATGCAGTTTATATAGACTCTGTTCCTGGTGATATAGATATATCTTCAATCGATTCAAGTGGTATAGCTGCTGCTGGTGATCAGGATGGTTTTAATGGTGGTAATGTTGTTCTTGTAGGTGACGATATTAGTATTGGCTTAATTAATACCTCAGGTAGTAATGCGTCAACCGTAGGAACTTCAAATCAAAATGGTGGGCATGCTGGGTATATTTATTTAAGTGCTGAAGATAAAACAACAAGTACAATTACTTTAACAGGTGATATAACGGCTAATGGTGGTACTGCGACAGGGACTAATGGCGTTGTTGGTGATAGTAACTCAATTGATTTTGATGCTTACAATGTTGCTACAGTTGGCAACCGGATATTTTCGGCTATTGGTAATAATGTAACTAATACTGGTTATATTGATTTCTTCCGCTTTAATACTCAGTTTTTTACTAGCAATTTAGCACTGGGTGGAGATTTAACTCTTAATTCTGGCGATGGTGGATTTATTCAGTTATGGGCTGATGTCGATTTTAATAATGCTGCGACGTCATTTTTAATATTAAATTCAGGTGGCGATATTAGAATAGATGGTAATATAGGTGATTCTGTTGCTGATGCCGCAGATATACTCAATATAACTTTAAATGCTGCTAATGATGTAAATATTGGTACTTTTACAACTGCTACATCAATCGATATAAATACAGGCGGGGGTGAATTTAATGTTTCTGCTGTAAATTATAATGGCCAATCTGATGCAGATACAAAGAAAACAATAAATACAATAAACCAGGCAAATAATACCGTTGTTGGTACTTCTACTATTACGACAAGTCAAGCTGTGGTGCTTGGCGAGATGGTAGTAGGCGATACGCTGGATGTCACTGCGGGAACAACGATTACTCAGGGGACAGCCGGAGTAACACCAGATACAATCAATACAAAAGCATTAGCTTCATTTAAAACAACTGGAAGCACATCCACAGATGATATTACTTTAACAAATGACAATGTTTTTGAAGGTAATATTGATCTTGCAACCAATGCAGGCGGTGCGCCTGCAACCAATGCATACCAATCAGATATCTCGATAAAGAATACTCACATCGATACCTTTATTAATGATGTTTCAGTTTATGGTGATTTAACAATTAACGCTGATAATAACTTGAGCTTAGTAGGAACAATTACCGCTTATAATAATGATGAGATAGCTACACCTCACACTCCAAATGAAATAATCCTTAATTTTGGACAGGCTTCTACAATCGCTGTTGATGCTACTGGTGGTACATTTACTTCAACGGGTGCTTCTTTAAATATTGATAATGCTGGTGGTGATGATCTTACAAATGTCACGATAGCAGGTGGTTTAGGTATCGATACCTTTAATTTTAATGATGACTCAGGAACTGGCGTTGTCACAACATTTACTGGTGTAAATAATTTAACGATTAATGGTGGGGATAGTAATGACGTCTTTAATATTGGGCATGTAACTGAACCTACTAATCTTGTAAATTTCACTTCTATAGAAAATCTAGCTATTAACGGTAACCTTGGTGATGATGATTTTAATATAAGAAATATATCATTTGGCTCGGTTAATAATCTGCAAATCAATGGTAACGAAGGTGCAGATGATTTTAATATTAATAGTCACGTACAAGGCGCCACAACTGCAGTATTGAATGGTAATGAAGGTGCGGATTTTTTCAATATCAATGCGACAGGTTTAAATGTTACAACTATAAATGGTGGTGCTGATACTGCAGTAGATACCATTAATGCAGCGAATGAAAATAATTTCTGGTTAATAGAAAATGTGGGTAATGGAAGGTTGTTTAGTACTGATCCTGGTAATGAAGTTCCATATGCTATAGATCAAAGAGTTACATTTTTTGATATTGAAGCTTTAAATGGTAATGCTGCAAATGATACTTATATTTTTACTGTAGATCCTTCCACTTCAGGCATAACAGCTGACGGTGCAGGTTCTACTTCTGATATTGTTCGGTTAGCCAATAATCTGACTGGAGTGACTTTAGTTGCTGGTAGTTTTACCGGTATCGAGCGATATGTTGGTAACACTAATGCCAATACGCTTCAAGGCGCTGCAGGTGGCACCAATACCTGGCGCATTGAAGATTTCGATCCAGGTGTTAGTACTGATGGTGTTAATGACGGCAAAGTCAATGGTATTGAGTTTGTGAACTTCACTACCTTGCAAGGTGGTGCTTCGGATAGTACCGATAACTTCACCTTTTATGGGGATGCAAGAATCAGTGGCTCAACCGGTATTGATGGTAATGGCGGCACGGACACGATTAATGGTCCGGCGGGTGTTGCGCATCAATGGGCGATAAATGGTCCAGGTGCGGGTTCATTAACCACCACTGCGACAACAACGTTTATTAATATCGATAATATTAATGGTGCCGAGTTTAATGACACGTTTACCTTTAATACCGATCCAAGTTTATCCGGCATCACTATTGATGGTGCAGGACAAACCACGGGCGTTGATTCTGTTGTGCTGGGTGGGGGTTTAAGTGGTGTCACCTTGGTTGCAGGTAGTTTGACGGGGATTGAACGTTACGTGGGTAATACGAATGCCAATACCTTGGAAGGCGCAGGTGGTGGTACGAATGACTGGCGCATTGAAAACTTTGACCCGGGTGTTAGCACTGATGGTGTTAATGACGGAACAGTGAATGGAATTGAGTTTATTAACTTCAGTACCTTGCAAGGTGGTACGGCAGTAGCAAGTAACGATAACTTTACTTTCGTTGGTGATGCCTATATCAATGGTAACCCGTTTGGTATTAATGGGAATGGTGGCACAAATAGCATCACGGGTCCGACAGATCGAGACAATAATTGGTTAATCACTTCAGCCGGGACGGGTAGTTTAACAACAGGTACAAGCGTGACTCGTTTTACTGGAATTGATGATCTCAACGGTGCAAATCAAACAGATACTTTTACCTTTGATGTCGATCCAAGTTTATCGGGTATCACCATTGATGGTGCAGGACAAACCACGGGCGTTGATTCCGTTGTGCTGGGTGGGGGCTTAAGTGGTGTCACCTTGGTTGCAGGTAGTTTGACGGGGATTGAACGTTACGTGGGCAATGCAAATGCCAACACTTTAGAAGGCCCGGGTGGCGGTATAAATACCTGGCGCATTGAAAACTTTGACCCGGGTGCAAGCACGGATGGTGTTAATGATGGAACAGTGAATGGTATTGAGTTTATTAACTTCAGTACTTTACAAGGTGGAACCGCTGTTGCAAGTGACGATAACTTCACTTTTATTGGAAGCGCCAGTGTTGATGGTACTACAGGCATTAATGGTAATAGCGGTACTAACTCAATTACAGGTCCTGATCTTGCTATTAATAACTGGACGATTACAGATGCTACGGCAGGGAGTGTTAATGGAACAACATTTACGGGAATTTCATCGTTAACGGGTGGAATTAATATTGACCGTTTTGTAATGAGTAATACTACTGATTTTGCCGGGACAATAAATGGCGGTAGTGGTACGGATAGGTTAACAGCCGCAACGCGTTCAAATACATGGGGGATTACAGCAGCTAATAATGGTTCAGTAACGGGGTTAGCTAATGACTTTATTTCGTTTGAAGAGTTAGTCGGTGGTGGAAGTGATGACCATTTAACTCTTGATAATACAATCACTTTTGCTGGATCGTTCAATGGCGGAGGCGGAACCGATGAAATTATAAGTGGTGCACGGACTGGTGGTACTAACTGGGCAATCACTGCTGCAAATGAAACAGGTACAGTAACTGGACTATCTTCTGGCTTTTCAAGTGTTGAAATATTAACTGGTGGTACTGGCGATGATAATTTTACTCTCCATTCCTCAGCTAATTTCAACGGTACAATTACAGGTGGTGCGGGTACTGGTATTGACAAATTAACAGGTGGTACTCGCTCTAATAATTGGGCAATCGATCCTACTGGAAATACTGTGACAGGATTATCAAACACGTTTTCTGGTATTGAACAGTTAGTTGGTGGTGGTAGTGATGATCATCTACAACTACATGATACAATAAATTTTGCTGGTACCTTTGATGGTGCTGGTGGTGTTGATGAAATACTTGGTGGTAACCGACCAAATATCTGGACGATTTCAGAAGAGAATACGGCAGGTACAGAAGTGGCGGGCACTGTTACAGGCTTATCGGGAACGTTAACCGGTTTTACAACTGGCTCGTTCAAAAATGTTGAAACATTAACAGGTAATGCAAATACAGATGATTATACATTACTCACTGGTGTCACCTTTAATGGCTCTATAGATGGTCGTGGTGATGCGAACTCTTTAACGGCTGGTAATAATGCGAATAATACCTGGAACATTGTCGGTGCAAATCGTGGTGATGTGACGGGGATTAATAATACATCTGGTGATGGTTTTACTAATATACAAACTATTTCAGGTGGTACAGGTTCTGATTTATTTACGTTTGGCCTGAATGGTGATATTGACGGTCTGATTGACGGTAATACAGGTGCAGCAAGCAGTATCGATGTGATTGATGTTACTAGTTTTACAGATGATACACGTGTTGAGTTAGGTACACAGGCTTTATATGAGATTGATGTTCTTAATGCGCATAATATTGAAGCAATTAATGCTCGTGACAACGTCAGTGGTACGGACTTAAATAATATTATTGTCGGTGCTAACCGACAAAATACATGGGTTATTAATGGGCTTAATTCTGGTTATGTTGAAGAGACAAATCTTAGTGACCCACAAACAACAACAAGTTTTACAAACTTCAGAACTGTATTAGGCAATGCCGATGATGATGTATTCCGGTTTGTTGGTGCTACTAGCGATATTGAAAGTCTAATTGATGGTTTGGGTGGTATAAACTCTATTGATTATTCTCAGGATACAGGTGATGTACTTGTTAATCTTAACTCAGGTGCGAGTCAACTTAACCGAGTAGAAAATGTAACACGAATTATTGGTAATGGGACTACAAGTACTTTTAAAGCAGTAACAGATCAGAATAATACCTGGGACTTTTATGGTTCAAATACGGGTGAAATTGACGGTATCGTCTTTACTGACTTTAATATACTTGAAGGTGGTGATTTAACAGATACCTTTAATTTCGATGGCTCTAGCCCACAAGCTGCCACAGATCCAATTGTGCAAACAATTAACCTGCAAATAAATGGTAATGCAGGTGATGATACGTTAAATATTACACTTAGTGATGCTGAAAGAGGTCTTATTAATTTTGATGGTGGGACATTTGATACTACATCAAACTTTGTGTCCGTTGATGGGGGTAGTACAAACTATACTACTACATATATCCCAAATGTTGCTGCAAATACCGATAGATTAAGTTACACATCGGGACTAAATACTTTTACTGTTAATTATACCAATGCAGATACCGTACAGGATTCATCAATAGCGAATACTTTAGAGCTTACAGGAACAGGTGTAAGTGACACATTTACTCTTACTGATACAACATTTAATGTGACCGCTACGACTCCAGGATATGTTAGACCAAATGATATAACTTATTCTGGTAAAACAAATATCACTGTGATTGGTGGTGCAGGTGATATATTAGAAATTCCCGCTCCATTAAATAACCCTGGTGGAAATTTAACTTTTGATATCAATACAGTTAATGATAATGGTAATTTAATTACTGCTGCGGGATTAATTTTGAGAAATACCAGTAATGCAACTGTACTGACATTAAACACAGAAGTTGATCGTTTAACGGCTGATAATATTGGAGATTTATTTATTATCGAAAATGATGGTATTAACTTAACAGGCGTAAATACATCTAACATACTAAATATTACTGCTGATGGAGCAGTGTTTAATAGTGGTAACTTAACAACGACTTCACAGGCGACTTTAGTTATAAATACGACAACTGGAAATATTGATTTGTCCAGTGCAACGAATTCGTTGGCAGGCAGCTTAACGCTCAATGCGCCTGGCAGTGTCTCTGTGATAAATAATACCGCAACATCAATTGCCGGCATTAATAGTAATTCTCTCAATGTCAATTCGACAGGTGCAATTACTCAGACAGGTATAATTACTACAGGAAGTACGACATTAAGAAGTGATTCAAATATTACTCTTGCCCTTGGGAATGATTTGAGTTCACTGGATATCTCTAATGCTGTTGATGTGAGAGTAAATGATATTAATGCACTAACTATTGGAAATATCGCCGCATCTGGTTCAGTTAACATTACATCCAATGGATTGATACTTGGAACAATTAGCTCCAGTGATATTACGCTTAATTCAGGTTCAGGTAGTATTGTAGGTACTGGTACTAATTTTGATCGTAATGGAACGGTGGTTCTCACAGCCAATGGTGGTATTTCAGTTGATTTAGCTATCAATGGTTCTTTGACTGCGACTAACTCAGCTTCAGGTGATATTGATGTAACTAAATCGGGTGATTTATATTTAGAAGACATTACAAATAATAACGCAAATGGTGGCTTTAATTTAATCAGTAACGGCGGCGATGTTACCATCAAGAAAATTACTCTTGATTATGATAACCCAAATGCAGAAGCAAACTTTACGTTTAACCAGACTGGAAGTATCTATGGTGATCAATCTACTTTCCCTCACATAAGAGCTAACCGTGCAATCTTTAATATGCAGTTAAGTGGTTCCGTTGGCCGCTCAAATGTTGAACCTATCGTGACTGATGTTAAGGATTATATTGAAGTAACTGGCGCATTAGGTACTTATATTAGGTACTTAAATGGCGTATTTGATGGTACATTTAATGGTGAAAATGAGTATAAAAATATTGCACTGCAAATTATTGAAAATCTAGCGGGCCAACAGTTAATTGAGGTTGAAACTCTAGCCGAGATAGATCCTGCTATCTTTACTGATGTCAGGAACTACAGTAACTCAGATATTGCTTTAATGATGCCTTCTGATCAGAGATATGATATTTCTGATGAGGAAGAGGAAGATCAAGAAGCAAAAGAAAGACGTCAGAAGTTTTTAAATTCTACTCCTTAATTATTATAAAGTTGTTTAATTATGTGTCTCGTGAATAAAAATTTCCTTTTAAGTATTTCGCTTATATTTCTAGGTTTTGTCTCCCAGGTAAATGCAGGTTTTCTTGATATGCCTGAAATCACCGAGTCACTCGAGCTTGAAAGAAAATCAATGCTTCGTGATCTTGATATCCCCGGAGTAAAAGACCGTAACCCTGATCCAACAGCTGGGCCTCGTCTCGCTGTAAAAGAGTTTCGGGTACAAGGTCTGGTTGAATATCCAGAGCTTGGTATTACTCGTGATGCTATTAATAAGTTGGTTGATAAAATCCGCTTTGATTTGATGGCCGAAGATAAACTGTTGGATTCTGGATATACATTAGAAGAACTAGGTGGCTTATCTGATTTATTGGTTGAGATTGAAGAAGATACTGTTAAGCGTCATGTTACTCCAATTGAAGTACAAAAACTGGTTTGGTTAATACGTGATCAACGTAAAAAACGTGGTATTACACTTGGTCAAATAGAATCCATTGCCGATAAAATAACAAAGTTTTACCGTGAGCGTGGATTTATTCTGGCAAAGGCTTATATTCCTAAACAGGAAGTAAGAGATGGCATAGTTACTTTGACGTTATTGCTTGGAATTTTGGGTAGTGTTGAAGTTAATAATAACGATATGTACGACGCATCAACTTTAAAAGCCGTGTTTGATAACGATTTAACTATGCCGGTTACAAGTGCAAAAGTAGAAGAGAATTTATATTTAATTAATGACTTTCCAGGTGTTTCGGTTAATGGTTTCTTTGAACCCGGTTACCAGGTTGGCGATACCAGGTTAAATATTAATGTTAAAAATGAAGAGCGGTACCAGTCAAATATTCGGGTAGATAACCACGGTACGGAAGGCACTGGCTTATATCGTTTATATGCTGATTTCCAGGTAAATAATCCGTTTGGTTTATCTGATCTGATTAATATCAGTGTGTTAACTGCGTCCTCTCCAAGTAATACGGAATTTTATCGCTTATATTATCAAACTAAATTATTCAGCCCACGATGGAAATTTATTGCTGGCGTATCAGAAAATCAGTTTGTAGTTGATCAATCTGACCTGGGTACTGCACAAGATTTAAGTGGTACAGTCGAAATTAAAGATATTGCAGTACGCTATGATATTCAACGGAGTCGTAAAAATAACTCTAAGATAGAAGTAAAAGCAGAAAATATTCAATCAGACCTGTTAATTGGCACATTTTCAAGTGGGCTAAATGAAAAAATTAATAACCAGTCTATCGCTTACAGTTTTGATTTTCTTAATGAAGAAGATAAACGTTTACATCAGGGCAATATAAAAATTTCTTCTGCTCAAATTAAAACACCAGTCAGTGATGGCCAGGAGACAGAGTATGAAACTTTAAATGCTGACTACACGTTACTGAGTTTTGTTAAAGTACCCTTTACCGAGTCTTCAAACTCACGTTTGATATTGCGTGGAGCGCTGCAATACAGTGGTAAAAAAATATCCTCGATTAGTCGTTCAGCATTAGCAGGACCAACTCGTGTCCGCGCATTTTCTTCTGATTCTTTTTCAGCTGATGATAGTTTATTTTTAAGTGCTGACTGGGTATTTAACTCGCCAGATTTTTTTGGTGATGTAAAAGATAATTTTAAACCATTTGTGTTTATTGATAGCGCGTATGGTAAACAATACTCAGTTGATGCAGCTGTAGCAGATGTCACAGCTAATTTTACTGATGTGGGCTTTGGTTTGCAGTTTAATTACAAGGAAAATCTGACAGGTAATATCCATTTTGCATTCCCGGTACAGGATAAGTTTTCAGATCCTGAAATACCGAGTGCTGATGATGGAATGCGAGTGGTCTTTGATATGCAGTACAAATTTTAAGTCAAAATGCTATTGAAAAATGACTAATTTATTCACTAATTATAGTGTAATTTATGCATAAATTGTGTGTGTGAACTAGTCGTTATTTTATTGTAAGTTATTGAAAAATAAGAGAAAATAAGTTGTTTAAGGGTATTGCATAGCTCTTAGTGATGCACTACTATGTATACTAATTATTTACAGTTAACTAAAAAAGGAATTGAAAAATGGCTATATATCTTGATTACGAAGGAATTAAAGGGAACGTAACTGCAGATGGCTATAAAGACCATATTGGTGTGCTTTCAGTACAGTTTGGTGTAGGCCGCGGTATTTCAATGGAAGCCGGTAATATGTCAAATCGTGAATCTACACGTCCTAGTATTAGCGAAGTCACTCTTACTAAAGTAGCAGATAATTCTGTAACGGGCATTTTTAAAGAAGCGGTAACTGGTTCTTCTGGTAAAAAAGCAACCGTTAAGTTTGTTCGTACAGGTGCTGATAAAGTACAAGAGTTTATGGACTACACGTTAGAAAATTGTTTAGTAAGTGGCTACAGTATTTCAGCTGATGGTGAAGGCGAACCTGTTGAAAACATCACTTTAAGTTTTACTAAAATCATGATTAATTATAATGACCATGATGCAACAAACAAATCTTCAAGCCCACAACGTGTTGGCTACGATTTAGAAACTGCTAAACCACTATAAAGATTTATATCTAATTATAGTACTAATACTGCCCAATTATTTGGGCAGTATTTTTTCCAAGGTGACAAATTGTTCACTTCTAAATAATTATACACACGGAAGAGGTTATCGAACTTTTTATAATCTCATTGTGAGGATTCATTGATGGATCAGCTTACTCAGGAACATCGCTTAATTTCTATATCTTCTCCACTGAATAAAGATGAGTTATTGCTAACATCTTTTCAAGGTGGTGAATATATCTCCCGACTGTTTGAATTTCAAATTGAAGTTTTGTCTGCAAACGTTACATTAGAACCAGGTAAACTGGTTGGTGAAAAAGTTACAGTAACACTGCAGAATGATACTGAACGGTATTTTACCGGTTATGTTAGTCGTTTTTCATTTGGTGAAATCAAAGCTAATGATCTGCGCCAATATAAACTGACTATCGTCCCCTGGTTATGGTTCTTAACCAAAACTCAGAATCAACGTATCTTTCAGGAAATGAACACCAAGGATATTGTTTCCAAGGTATTTAAAGATCATGGCTTTAATGATTTTGAGTTTATGGCCAAAGGCGGTCAAAAACGCGAGTATTGCGTTCAATATGGTGAAAGTGATTTTGACTTTGTCACTCGGCTTCTTGAAGAAGAGGGTATTGCTTATTACTTTAAGCATGATAAAGAAAAGCACAAATTATTCCTGGTCGATAAGAAAAATTCTTATGAGTATTGTGAAGAAAAAGAAGTCACATATTCGAAAGGAAATCAGTCCGAAGCACAGATTACTCAATGGGAACATCATTATGAGTTCCGTAAGGGTGAGTGGTCAATTAATGATTATGATTTTAAAAAACCAAAACAGAATTTATTAGTTACTTCAAAAACAAAAAATAAGTTTTCTAAAGTAAAAGATTTTGAACATTATGAATACCCGGGAATTTATGATCTTGCAAGTGGGGATAGCCTGGTTAGTATCAGAATGGAAGCCGAAGAGGCTGCGATAGATACGATAGAAGCAACAAGTGATTGTAGTAGTTTTTATGCAGGTGGAAAATTTAAATTAACTAAGCATGCGGCTAAAAGCGAAAAAGATAATTACATTATCACCGGCATCTACCATCGTGCATTTGACAACAGTTATTTTACAGGTAGTGAAGGACAATCAGAATATGGTAATAATTTTGTTTGTATCCCGGCAGATGTTCACTTCAGGCCACTTAACACCCAGGTAAAACCTGTTATGAAAGGTCCACAAACAGCGGTAGTAACCGGACCTTCAGGTGAAGAAATATATATTGATAATCATGGTCGCATTAAAGTCCAGTTTATGTGGGACAGGGAAGGTAAAAAGAATGAGAGTAGTTCTTGTTACCTAAGAGTTGTTCAGTCCTGGGCAGGTGATCAATGGGGCGGCTCGTTCATTCCGCGGATAGGCCAGGAAGTTATTGTTAATTTCCTGGATGGAGATCCAGACAGACCACTCGTAACAGGTTCAGTTTATAACGGCGACAATAAACCGCCATATAGCAGTAAAACACAAAGCGGCATCAAAACCCAGTCAACTAAAGGGGCTGGCAAACAAAATTATAATGAGTTGCGCTTTGAAGATCTTAAAGGTTCTGAAGAAATATTTATTCAGGCAGAAAAAGATTTTAACAACCTGGTTAAAAATGATTATTCTCGTACACTTGAAAAAGGTAATGAAACCATTACTGTTAGTAAAGGAAACAGAACGCTTGATGTAAAAAATAAAATTACCACAGATGCTTCTAATATTGTCATAACAGGTAAACAGTCTATTGAATTAAAAGTTGGCGGTAGCAGTATAAAAATGACATCAGCAGGTATCGTTATTAAGTCGACGAAGGTTGATATTAAAGGCTCTGCGATGGCCGTCATTAAAGGTGGTCTAACTAAAATTAATTAATATGAAAAAGATTAATGCAAAAACAGCTTTGGAACTTACTGAGCATTATGAGGCAGTAGCTGATGATGCTTTTGATTTATTAGAACCGAAATTGTCACCAGAAGAATATTTAAAAGCACTTATTGATAAAGAATATTTTGCTGATGCGATCTTATTGCTTGCGCATGCTCTGCCTAAACGAGAAGCGATTTGGTGGGCTTGTTTGTGTTCAAAAGCAGTAACAAATGATAAGACCAAAGCAGATGATCTCGCTTCTTTATCAATGGCTGAGAAATGGGTATATGAGCCCGACGATAAAAAGCGTCGTATGTGTGGTACTTTGGCAGAAAAAGGTGAATATAAAAGTGCGCAAAACTGGGCTGCAGCAGCTGTGTTTTGGTCAGGCGGGAGTATCACAAAAGAAGATGAGCCTGCGATGGAACCTACTCCTTACCTATATGCTCATGCTGTTTCTGGCGCAATATTAAATGCTGTGGGCGTGTCTGCGGCAGATAATATCGATACTCAATTCCAGGAGTTTATCAGTCACGGCATCAATATTGCTGATGGAGGGAATGGCTAATGGGTATGCCTTCCGCACGTCTTGCAGACATGCATTTATGCCCTATGGTTGCGCCTGGGCCATGTCCCCATGTTGGAGGGCCTATAGCGGCAGCTTCATCAAATGTGATTATCGGCGGAATGCCCGCCGCACGAGTGGGTGATAAGGCAATTTGTTGTTGTCCACCCGATACCATTGCTGCAGGTTCATCATCTGTTTTAATTAATGGTAAGCCTGCTGCCCGGTTAGGTGATTCAACAGCACATGGTGGTAAGATTATTATAGGTTGCCCGACAGTTTTAATCGGATAGATGGCTTAAAAATTTTCAATATAACCATTTCTATTTTGTAACAGCGTGATTCAGCTCATCTGGATTAACTGGGTCAAATAAATCACCGAATAAACTATATAAAACAATTTTTTGTTCTTTTTTTCTTGAGCTTTTAACATCTTTCCAGGGCACAACATACAAAATTTGCGGTAACTCTTTGTTGCCTTTGATAAATGTTGTTTCCAGCTCTAAGCGATCCTCTGCAAGTACAGTGCTTGATAAGAAGATGCTTAGCGCAATAATGTGAAGGATCTTTTTCATAATTAACTTTTATCTCTTTGACGTTTTATTTGTTCCAGCCAGTCAGCTGTTTTTTTATCTTCATTGTTAGTCAGACTCATATAACGTTCGTAATGTGGTATCGCACTATCTATATCCTGATAGTAGACATCATATAGCAAAGCAATATTATAATGCGCTAATGCATAGTCTTCTTTATTTTCAATTGCCTGTTTGTAGTGATTTTTGGCGGACTCGATATCACCATTTAGCTGTTCAAGATAAGCTAACAAGTTTAAGGCTTCCGCAAGATTTGGGTTTTTCGTTAGTGCTACTTTAACTAGCTCTAAAGCTTTATCAGGATTGTTATTTTTTAGTGCAATCACAGCAAGATTAGCATGAGGGCCTGCTAACTCAGGTCTTTCAGTTGTGAACTCAAGCAAAATGGACTTTGCTGCGTCTAAATTACCATTATGAAGTAAAGCGATTGCTTTTCGGTACCTTTTACGTTCTGTATCAGATTGTTGTTGCGGACTTAATCCAGATGAGGCAACTTGATCCGTTTCATTTGTTGTAGCACATGAACTAAGTAATACTGCTAATAATATTAATTTAATGAAGTACATTTATATACCTGTCTAGTTTTGCAGTTCGCTTATATCGAGTAGGGAAAAGTTCTTTTAGCTGTGTATGACTTTGTTTAACCCATTGGTTATATACACCATCTTTTATATGTGACATATTAGCTTCATAAAACTCAATAGCTTTATCTTCAAAAGGAAAAGCTTTATCTTCTAGTAATATAGTATATTGCTCTAACTCATCACCGCTTAAACCCTTAGGTTTTTCTGAAGTTAACAAATCCTTGCTGAATGTTTTATAAAT
Organism: uncultured Ectothiorhodospiraceae bacterium; assembly: GCA_947258695.1. Taxonomy (GTDB): domain Bacteria; phylum Pseudomonadota; class Gammaproteobacteria; order UBA6429; family Thiohalophilaceae; genus JAGLTQ01. Next base: position 61,834 of record CAMYJG010000016.1, read on the forward strand.
ATCCGCGATAGCGTGAGTAGACTCTGTTGCTGTTTCAGCAATACCATGTCTGGATGCCTGACCATAAAATTTAACAGCTTTTTGCATTGCGTATTTTTTCTTTCTTAAACTGAGTTTAAGAGGGATGATTAGTTGCTGGTTACTGAATTTTTGGTGTTCAGATTTAGCCAGACTTAATGATGCAAATGATGTTATGTAGCGTGTTCTATCGGTTTTGTATTTACTTATAGTCTTTTTATCAGCTTTTATAATTGCCTTATGCCAAAATGCAGTTTTCTTTTTATTATTGATTTTTGAGTACAGCTCGGTCAGTTTGATCATTGATTCCATATATTGAGGGAAAGGTTTTTTGTATTTTGCTGTATATTTCTCATATGACCTGATTGCTGCATTTATATCATTCTTTGACTCATAGAGTTCAGCTGCTTGCCACAGCGCGGCAATTTTAACTTCCTTGTTATTCTCAAAGCCTGATATTTTTTCAAATTCACGCGCCGCTTTAATGCCCTGGTTAGAACTCAAATAAGCGACAGATAATTTTTTCGTAACATCACGTTTATATTTACTATTGGGGTATAGTTTCTGAAAGTTTTTAATATTATGAATCGATATATCCCACAATTTATGTTTCATAGATAATGCGATTGCATCATAAAAGCCAGTAGCAGCGATCGATGAGGTTGGGGCGATAGAGGAAATTCTCACAAAATTGTCTATAGCTTCGTTGATGTTTCCGGTGTTAATAGATTGCTCAGCTTGCTTATATATGGATAAAGCGAGTTTGTCAGTTAATATTGATTTAGTTTTCTTACTAATGTGACCGGTTGTTACAACAGAAAAATAAGCAGCTTCTGCATTTCCATATTGCGCTAAGTTGAAATAAGAGTGTGCTTTAAGAATGTTTGCCTTGGTGCTGCTGTTAGATTTCGCCTTGCTGGGTACTGATTCGGCCAGTTCGATAGCTTTTGCATATTGCTTAGTTTGAAAAGCAAGCTCGGCTGCATGCAATATTATTTGTGGTGCACGTTTGCTGTTAGGGTATAGCTGGGTATATAGCGTGGCATATTTTATATGCTTATTTAACATTGCGAGCTTATTTTTTACCTGTTTAGAACTATATAATTTGTCGGAGATGACAATTGCTGCGTAGGCTGCATTTTTATTTAATATGATGTCTCTATCGTAAGCTGCCTGCTCATAATATTTTAAAGACTGTTCATATTGTTTTGATTTTGCTAATAAACTTGCATATTGATAATAAATATCATCTTTCCTAGCATGTGATTTATAATGGGATAAATATCGCTTGTACCACTTGTTTGCTGTGTTGAAATGATTTTTAGACGGTTTTTCCTGGAATAATTTATGATAGTACGATGCCGCCAGCAGGATATTATCTTTTAAGCCTGAATTTACTGCTTTATAAATATCACTGCTTGCCTTCTTGCTTAACCAATATTTACTGTTAGGATTGTATTTATTATAAATTAGTTCGATTTCTTCTGTCGCTTTTTTCGCAAAACCACTTTGCTTCCATATCTTGGCAATTTTTAGATGAGACAATGGTATTTTAGATGAATTCATATTATTTTTAATAAAGAATTTTAAAGTATTTACGGCATCTGAATAACGTTGTTGTTTTAAATAAATATCACTGACATGAGAGTAACTATAGTAAATATAACGAAAAGATGGATTGGTCTTAAAATATTCATTTAATGGTTCTGCACCACCAAGGTATGAAAATGATAATCCGATAGCACGGAAGTATTCATTAAATTGTCCAAGTTGTGTTTCATTTAAAGAACTGTGTTCATCGAAATTATGGTAATTAACGGCTTCTAAATAATCATCTACGGCTTCGAGATAATATTCTTGCTTGAATCGTGCCCAACCACGTTTGAATAATGCCTTTTCATAGAACTTGTTGTTTGATGGTGAACCTATAATATCGGTGTAAGTATCTTCAGCTTTTATGTAGTTTTTTCTCGAAAAATACATTTCTGCAAGCCTGAACTGACTTTCAATGTAATAGCGCGATTTCGGGTATTTTTTAACCAGCTCTAATAATCTTATCTCTGAGTTTGCACTGTCACCTTTATGATCGTAAGCTTTTGCTAGCTGGTAAAGTATTTTGTCATTCCCCTTTGCTTTGGGGTAATCTTTAAGTGATGTGCTTAGCAGTTCAACCGTCTTTTCAAGTCTTTCGTTATAGAGTCGGTTGTCTAGTTCTTCATCATTATTTGTTGTAAGGTTTGCATTTTCTTGCTGTAGCTTATTACTCACTTCAAATTCTAATTCAGCAAGTCTGTTGATAGCATCTATCCTTGAATTATCTTCTTTTGATGCGAACTTCAGGTAGTCAGAGTATGCTTTGCGAATATCTGTTTTTGATTTTGGTTTTATAAAAACCTTTTGTTCGCTCTGCTTTTTACTAATAACATCGATATCACGCAAGGTGCTTCTTTTCTTTTCAGAAGAGCTGCAACCTGTCGCAACGAGTGCGATAACAATAATTGATAAATTAATAGTTTTCATTTTAATTTTATATGTTGCTGTTATCGAATAACCGCGCCAGACCATATCTTGATTGATTCATATAGCTGTTAAGATAATTGATCCGTTTATCAAGGACATTACCAATCATTTTTGATAAAAAATTCTCGTGCTTATTTTTTAACTTTGTGTAGCGACTTAATGTTTTTTTATCTTTAATATGTTCGATGTACCTGGAAAAATCATTCAGTTGGGCGGTGTTTTCTAAAAAACTGACAGGGTAATAGTCTGAATAATTAATTGTATTGTTACTAATATTGATTCTATTATGATTATTTAAAATATTTTTAGCGCTAATATTACTCAGATTGTTGCTTTTAATTGTTGCTAAGTCTTTAATGCGCTTCTCATAGTAATTTTTTGCATCTGTATAGCTTGCTGAAGCTGTCATATTTTGATTTAATTTTTCATATGTGTAGGGAAGTAATAAGTGCGATTCATCGACAGATAAGTCATAAGTGTTTTTTTCTTTTAAGATATTAATCGCATTCAATGCGCTAATGTAGTCTTCCTGGTTTGTTGCTGTGAGTGCTATGCCAAGTAATGCTTTATTAAAGTAAATACTATCCAGTTCTATATTTCTAAACGCTTCTCTTGAATCACGATAAAATTCTTTACGCAATAGTGAATAACCTAAAACCAGGTAGAGGCGATTAATCATTTCATCGTTAGTTTTTATATTTTTATTGCTTAGAATTTCATTTATATTAGTGTGCGCGTCTGTCCACCAGTCCTGACGAATGTATGCAGTTGCAATATTTAATCTTGCGGCCGGATAGTACTGTGATTGTTGCGGTATTTGTTCATAAATCTTAACCGCGCTACGGTGTTTTTTTATTTTCTGTAAAGCAATTCCTGTGAACAAACGAGCCAGGTTAGTATCATCTGAAGTCAGGTCATTGTATGTGCCTTCAATATATTTGAGAACTTGCTTCCAGTTCTTGCGTTTTAAATAATAGCGGGCATATATGAAGGATATATTAGATACCAGTGACTGTTCACCTTCATTTCTTGCTTTTCTATAAAGCGTGTTAGCAATTTTAAGATTGTTGTTGCTTAATAAAAATTGGAAAATCGGAAAAATTTCTTTGCTATCAATATTTTTTTCGATTAGCGGTAAATGATTTTTAATTAGACATATACCAATGATGTTTTTACCTTGCTTTGATAGATTAATTAATTGTGAGTTAAGACGTGCTAGAGATCGGGTACGACCACGGCATGAACTTAGCTGGTCTGCAAGAGATGAATATAATTGATTGGTTACGAGTTGATATTCATTTTCAAGATCATTTATTTCAGCGTTAGTCACTGCGAAACATGACGCACTGATTACCAGGTTTAAAAAGCAAGCTGGCAACAATAATTGATATTTTGAGGTGAGAAAAATATGCTTGAAATCCATTTCTAATAACTTTATTAATATCTTAAAAAACAACAGCTTACATCGCTGCCAAGTCCATTTGTTGTAGAATTAATATACCACTTTTCCTGATTTTGGTCTAATAAATGACGCTTGTTTTGTGTTGTGATTCATACTTTTGTATATGGAGCAATGAAAGGGTAGACCAAAGCTCATACAGAGCTAACTAGCTCTCTAGGCTTCAATCATCAGCACAGCTAAAATCACATCTCGTCCTTCAGCTGCAAGCACATTAAAGGTTCTACATGCGGCGGCCGTGTCCATGACTTCATAGCCAATATTCTGTTGTTGCAAAACGGTCAAACAGTCTTGAGGCGGAAATCTCAAATGTTGACCTGTTCCAAGTAAGACGATTTCTGGGTTTTCTTCAGAAAATGGAATAAAGTGCTCGGGACTAAAACTTGCTACATCTTGAGGATGCCAGGGAGTAATCGAGCCATTCGTGCGTATTGAGACGCTTTTACGGAAAATACCTAGCTGGTTATCAGCATCCCATTCATCAATCACACCGGATTTAACTTCAGGGTGATCAGCATTCACGCCTGTGATTGAAACTTTACCGATATCATAACCATGAACCAGAATATTCTGGCCTGTTTCAAGAACAAATTTCACCGATTATTTTCCTTTAAAATATACAAAAATCTGGCTATAGCCTTGTTTTATAAGGATCTGTCATTGACAGTATGCTTAATGAACCGTTAATGTTACCAGCTTTGTGATGCGGGTGGATCAGGAATTTTCCATCTAAAAATAATTGGCTGCATTTAGGCTTATTTAACCTATTTTCGAACCGGATACCCCCTTGATAGAAGATTTTCCAAGAATAAAACGCTTACCTCCTTATGTTTTTAATATCGTAAATGATTTAAAGGCCGAGGCGCGGGCGCGTGGTGAAGATATTATCGATTTTGGCATGGGAAATCCGGATCAGCCCACTCCTCAACACATTGTCGATAAACTGGTTGAGGTTGCACAGCGTCCAGATACACATCGTTATTCTCTATCCCGTGGAATCCCGCGTTTACGTCGAGCTATATGTAATTGGTATAAATCACGCTATGACGTGGATTTAGATCCTGAAACGGAAGCCATTGTCACCATCGGCTCGAAAGAGGGGCTCGCTCATCTTGCGATGGCAACCGTTGGCCCGGGTGATGCTGTACTGGTACCTAATCCTTCTTACCCGATTCACCCTTATGGTTTTGTGATTGCGGGTGCTGATATTCGTCATGTTCCACTGGTGTCAGATAAAGATTTCTTTGAAGAGCTGGAAAAGGCGATTAAGGATACATGGCCAAAGCCTAAAATGTTGGTTTTGAATTTTCCCGGCAACCCAACTACTCAATGCGTCGAGCTCGATTTTTTTGAAAAGGTAGTCGACATTGCGCGTGAGCATGAAATTTGGGTGGTGCATGATATTGCCTATGCTGACGTCGTTTTTGATGGTTATAAGGCACCTTCCATTTTGCAGGTTGAAGGTGCAAAAGAGGTTGCTGTTGAATTTTACTCGCTATCCAAGAGTTATAATATGCCCGGCTGGCGAGTCGGTTTTATGGTCGGTAACCCGGTATTAGTTGCAGCTTTAGCGCGGATGAAATCTTATCTTGATTACGGCATGTTTACCCCGATCCAGGTCGCGGCAATTGCGGCGCTTGAAGGGCCACAAGAATGCGTCAAAGAAATTTGTGATATGTACCAGAGCCGTCGCGATGTTTTATGCGATGGACTAAATGCACTTGGTTGGAAAGTCGAAAAGCCCAAGGCCACCATGTTTGTTTGGGCTCCTATTCCAGAACAGTTTAAAGAAATGGGCTCATTAGAGTTCTCAAAACTTTTATTAAAAGAAGCGAAAGTAGCCGTTTCACCCGGCATTGGCTTTGGTGACTATGGTGATGATCATGTGCGCTTTGGCTTAATTGAGAATGAACATCGTACTCGCCAGGCCGTACGCGGTATTCGCGATATGTTTAAAAATTATAAACAAGATACTAAAAATACAGAGGAATAGAATAGTGGATCCGGTTAAAGTAGGTGTGCTGGGATTAGGTACTGTCGGTGGCGGTACAGTAAACGTTTTACAACGTAATGCAGAAGAAATCGCACGTCGTGCAGGACGCGGTATTGTTGTTACACATGCTGCGGCACGTGATTTAAATAAACCCCGAATTTGTTCTACCGATGGAATTACCTTAACCACTGATCCAAAAGAAGTTGTTGAAGATCCTGATGTTGCAATTGTAGTTGAGTTAATTGGCGGTGATACGCTTGCATTAGATTTGGTCATGCGTGCGATAGAAAATGGTAAACATGTTGTAACTGCAAACAAGGCTTTAATTGCCAAGCACGGTAATGAAATTTTTGCTGCCGCACAGGCTAAAGGCGTTATCGTTGCATTTGAAGCCGCGGTTGCGGGTGGTATCCCCATTATTAAAGCCATTCGTGAAGGCCTGGCAGGTAATCAAATTGAATGGTTAGCGGGTATTATCAATGGTACGGGTAACTTTATCCTGACAGAAATGCGCGACAAAGGTCGTGACTTTGATGACGTTTTAAAAGAAGCACAGGCACTGGGTTATGCAGAAGCCGATCCTGAGTTTGATGTCGAAGGTATAGATGCGGCGCATAAGTTAACGATTCTTGCTTCAATAGCATTTGGTATTCCATTACAGTTTGATGCTGCCTTTACCGAAGGTATTACAAAAATCACACGTGAAGATGTGACCTATGCTGAAGAGTTGGGTTACCGCATTAAGCACCTCGGCGTTTCACGCCGCACGGATAAAGGGGTTGAGTTACGGGTACATCCAACTTTAATTCCGGAACGTCGCTTAATTGCTAATGTTGATGGCGTTATGAACGCGGTTCTTGTTCAGGGTGATGCCGTTGGTCCAACTTTATATTATGGTGCTGGTGCGGGTGATGAGCCAACCGCTTCTGCCGTTGTAGCTGATGTGGTTGATGTTGTTCGTGTTTTAACCTCTGATCCTGAAAACAGGGTACCTCATCTTGCTTTCCAACCAGACAGCCTGTCTGATTTGCCGATATTAAAAATGGAAGATGTTGAAACGGCTTATTACTTACGTATGCAAGTAAAAGATGAACCGGGTGTTCTCGCTGATGTCACACGTATCCTTGGAGATAAAGGGATTAGTATTGAAGCCATTATTCAGAAAGAACCTGAGGGTGATGCAACCCAGGCCAGTGTTATTATGTTGACTCACAAGGTTGTAGAGAAACAAATGGATGAAGCGATCAAGCAAATTGAATCATTAAAAACGATTACAGGTGAAGTAACCCGTATTCGGATGGAAAATCTTGACGCTAGTTAATTTAAATCAAGTTAAATTAATTAAAGTTAATTAAATTTTAAAAGTTTATAAAGAATATTTAGGAGTTTTACCATGCCTTTTCGTAACCGTTACACAGGCTTAATTGATAATTACCGTGACCGTTTACCGGTTCATGATGACACTCGTATCATCAGTCTGGGTGAAGGTAATACCCCGTTAATTCGTTTGCAAAATATTCCTAAACATTTAGGAAAAGACGTAGATATTTATATTAAGTATGAAGGTTTAAACCCAACGGGTTCATTTAAAGATCGTGGTATGACCATGGCAGTAACAAAAGCGGTTGAAGAAGGCAGTAAAGCAATTATCTGTGCCTCAACGGGTAATACATCTGCCGCAGCCGCTGCTTATGCCGCAAGGGCTGGTATTACTGCATTTGTTTTGATACCTGAAGGTAAGATTGCACTGGGTAAACTTGCCCAGGCAATGATGCATGGCGCAGTTGTTATCCAGATTAAAGGTAACTTTGATGATGGTATGGAACTGGTTAAACAGGTGGGTGATGATGCGCCAGTCACAATTGTAAATTCAATTAATCCATATCGTTTACAAGGCCAGAAAACAGCAGCATTTGAAATTATTGAAGAACTTGGTTGTGCGCCAGATTTTCATTGTATTCCTGTTGGTAATGCAGGCAATATCACTGCGCATTGGATGGGGTATAGTGAATACCATGAGAATGGTATCGTTAATAGCCGTCCTAAGATGGTCGGTTAC